>JADLCO010000115.1 GCA_020847115.1 Pseudomonadales bacterium
CAAGGCGGCCGGCGGCGAGGCGAAATACCGCCACCAGGACGTATCCAAGGAGGAGGAATGGCAGGCGACCATCGCCGAGATCCTGGCCACCTGGGGCCGGCTCGACGTGCTGGTCAACAACGCCGCGGTGATCATCGCCAAATCGATCCGCGACACCACGCTCAAGGACTGGCAGTGGCAGAACAGCATCGCCCTCGACGGCGTGTTCCTGGGCGTCAAGTACGGCAGCGAGGCGATGGAAAAGACCGGCGGCGGCTCGATCATCAACATCTCCTCGGTGGCCGGCATCCTGGGCCTCGACCGCTCCGCGGCCTACTGCGCCGCCAAGGGCGGGGTGCGGCTCCTGACCAAGGCCGCGGCCGCCGAGTTCGCGCGTATGAAGAACGGCGTGCGGGTCAACTCCGTGCATCCCGGGGTGATCCGCACCCCGGGCGTCGACAGCACCATCCGCAAGTACGGTGCCGGTGGCAAGGAGGATCAGGTGCGGGCGCGCTTCGAGTCCATGTCACCGCTCGGCCGCCTCGGCGAGCCCAGTGACATCGCCAACGGCGTGCTCTACCTGGCCTCCGACGAATCCAAATACATGCACGGTGCCGAGCTGGTGATCGACGCCGGTTTCAGCGCCGTGCGCTAGGGGGACTCATGAGCATCAAGGGCAAGGCCTATATCGCCGGCATCTACGAACACCCGCTGCGGGACGGCACCGGCAAGACGGTGCCGCAACTGCACGCCGAGGTCGCCAGGGGCGCGCTCGAAGACGCGGGGCTCGACAAGAACGACATCGACGCCTACTACTGCGCCGGCGACGTACCGGGTATGGGCGCCATCAACCAGGCCGAGTACATGGGCCTGAAGCTGCGCCAGGTCGATTCCACCGAGACCGGCGGTTCGTCCTATGTGCTGCACGTGCGCCACGCCGCCCAGGCAATCGCCGCCGGCCACTGCAAGGTCGCGCTGATCACGCTGGCCGGGCGGCCGCGCGCCGACGCCAAGGAGAACTACAGCGTGCGTCCCGGTGGCGGCGCACCCGCCGATTACGGCTTCGAGGCGCCGTTTCGGCCCACCATCGTCAACATGTACGCCATGGTGGCGATGCGCCACATGCACGAGTTCGGCACCACCAGCGAGCAGCTCGCCTGGGTCAAGGTCGCCGCGTCCCATCACGCCCAGCACAACCCCCACGCACTGCTGCGCGAGGTGGTCACCGTGGAGGACGTACTGGCTTCGCCGATGATCAGCGATCCGCTGCACCGCCTCGACTGCTGCGTGATGACCGACGGCGGCGGCGCGATCCTGATGGTGGCGCCGGAAATCGCCAAGAGCCTCAACCGGCCCCGGGTGCGGGTGCTGGGCGCGGGCGAGGCGCCCAAGCATCTCAACGGCGGCAAGGTCGATCTGACTTATTCGGGCGCGGTCTGGTCTGGCGCCGACGCCTTCGCCGAGGCCGGCGTCAAACCCGCCGACATCAAGTACGCCTCGATCTACGACTCCTTCACCATCACCGTGGTGGAGACCCTTGAAGACTTGGGTTTCTGCGCCAAGGGCAAGGGCGGCGCCTTCGTCGCCGACGGCAACCTGATCTCCGGCGTCGGCAAGCTGCCCTTCAACACCGACGGCGGCGGCCTGTGCAATAACCACCCCAGCGACCGCGGCGGCATCACCAAGGTGATCGAGGCGGTGCGCCAGGTGCGCGGCGAGGCGCACCCCAGGGTGCAGGTACCCAACTGCAACCTGGTGCTGGCCCACGGCACCGGCGGCCTGCTCGGCTCGCGCATGGGCAGCGCCACGGTCATTCTGGAACGGGAGGACGCATGAGCGACACCACAGCCAAGCCGCGGCCGAAATTTCGCGCGCCGCGCATCAACGACGAGAGCCGCCCGTTCTGGGAGGCGACCACCCGTGGCGAACTGCGGATCAAGCGCTGCACCGCCTGCGGTGAGAACCACTATTACCCGCGCAGCCTGTGCCCGTTCTGCTTCAGCGACGCCACCGAATGGCTCACCTGCAGCGGCCGCGGCAGCATCTACAGCTACAGCGTGAGCCGGCGCGGCGAGCCCTACGCCATCGCCTATGTGACGCTGGAGGAAGGCCCCACCATGCTGACCAATCTGGTCGATTGCGACTTCGACCGCCTCGCCATCGGCCAGGCGGTAAAGGTGAAATTCATGGACACCGGCGAGG
This sequence comes from Pseudomonadales bacterium, assembly GCA_020847115.1. Taxonomy (GTDB): domain Bacteria; phylum Pseudomonadota; class Gammaproteobacteria; order Pseudomonadales; family Porticoccaceae; genus JAGPUQ01. Next base: position 2,182 of record JADLCO010000115.1, read on the forward strand.
GCGCAGCGCTGCCCTGTTTCACGCCAGCCTGACACTCATGATTGCGGAGATATCACAATGAAAGACACCGACGGCAAGGTCGCCTTCATCACCGGCGCCGCGAGCGGCATGGGCCTGGGCATGACCAAGGCGTTCACCAAGGCCGGCATGCGCGTGATGATGGCCGATATCGACGAGAAGCGGCTGCAGGCCGCCGCCGCCGATCTGCGCGCCAAGGGCGCGGAGGTGGACACCCATGCCTGCGACATCACCCGCGAGGAGCAGGTGTTCGCCGCTGCCGACGCCGCAATCAAGCGCTTCGGCAAGGTCCAGGTGCTGTGCAACAACGCCGGCGTCCGCGTCGGCGGGCTCTCCGAGGAGCTCTCCCAGAAGGACTGGGACTGGGTGATCGCGGTCAACCAGACCGCCATCGTCTACGCCATGCGCGCCTTCCTGCCGCACATGAAGGCCCACGGTGAGAGCGGCCATGTGGTCACCACCGCCTCCATGGCCGGGCTGATCAACGCCGGCGCCGGCTGGGGCGCCTACAACGCCAGCAAGCACGCCGCGGTGGCGATGATGGAAGTGCTCTACAGCGAGCTGAAGGACACGCCGCTCGGCGTCTCGGTGCTGTGCCCGGGCGCGGTCAACACCAACATCCTCGAAGCCGCCAAACACCGCCCGGCGCAGTTCGGCAGCTCCGACGACCGCCCCATTGCGCTGAACCCGATCGGCGACACGCTCGCCCACGGCCTCGACCCGGACGTGGTGGGCGAGCTGGTGCTCGACGGCATCCGTGAAAACCAGTTCTACATCTTCACCGACCCGGGCATGGAAAAGCAGATCGACCGCCTGTTCGACCGCATCAAGCTGGGCTTCGCCTGGGCGCGCGCCAACGAACACCTCAAGGCTGCCGCCCAGGGCGAGCTGGTGTGGCGGACGAAGTGATTGGAAGCGCCGCGCGTTGACGTAACCACGCACAACCTGGTGGGCACCGCCGCGATGGCCTTTGCCCACCCGTGGACAAGGATGAATCCGATTCCAATAACCAAAACGGAGAAAATCCCATGACCCAGGACATCCTGCTGCGCAATGCGCGGGTGATCGACTGCATCTCGAAGCAGCCGCGCGACGGCGTTTCCATCCTCATCCGCGGCGACCGCATCGCGAAGGTGGATTCCCGGATCACTGCCGACGCCGACACCCAGGTGATCGACTGCACCGGCAAGACGCTGATGCCGGGGCTGATCGACACCCACGTCCACGCCACCCTGGTGGACGAGATCGATCTGCAACTGTTCCTCGGCGCCGGCGTCACCACTGCGCGCGATGTCGGCGGCAAGCTCGAAAGTGTTTTGGCCCTGCGCGAGCGGGTGAACAGCGGGAAGGTGCTGGGGCCGCGCCTGTTCGTGTGCGGGCCGCTGCTCGACGGCCGCGGCGACAGCTTCGACCACCAGGGCGAGTTCGGCATCATCCTCGACAATGTGCCGGACGCGGCCAGCGCGCCGGCCAAGATGAACCAGCTCATCGACGCCGGGGTCGACGGCATCAAGCTCTACTTCACCATGACGCCGGACATCGTCGGCGCCTGCATCGACGCCGTCGACAAGCGCGTGCCGGTGACCGGCCACCTCGGCCGCACCACCGCGCTCGAAGCCGTCAACCTCGGCATCGACGGCATCGAGCACATGTGGATCACCCCCTACAACGACATCTGTCCGGTGGAAATGCGCCTGACGCCGGATGTCAGCATGTCCAGCCCGCGGTTCTCGAAAATCACCTTCAAGGGCTGGGAAGAGGCCGATCTGCACGGCCCCGGCGCCCGCGCCCTGTTCGGCGCCATGGCCGAGAAGCAGGTCAAGATGGGCACCACGCTCGATCTGCTGTGGCTCGCCAACATCGGCCTCGAAGCGGCGCTCGCCGACACCGACCGCATCTACATCCCCCAGGCCTGCCTGCGCCGGCAGCGGCACCTGGCCAAGATCGTCAAGGCCGGCCCCGAGTGGGACATCCACACCGGCTTTCCGCCGGGCTCGGGCGGCAAGGCGCTCGACAAGCAGAAGGAGGCGGTGCGCATCCTGCACGAGGCCGGCGGCGTGATCGTCGGCGGCACCGACTGCTGCGGCGTCGCCTATCCGCCGCCCGGCTTTGCGCTGCTGCGGGAGGTGGAACTGCTGGCCGATGCCATCGGCAACCTGGCGGCGCTGAAGGCCGTCACCGCAGCTGCCGCCTCGGCGCTGCGCAAGGAACACGAGCTGGGCACGCTGGCGCCCGGCCGCTATGCCGACATTTTGGTGCTGGGTGAAGATCCGTCTGTCGACGTGCGCGCGCTGCGCTCCCTGGAGCGGGTCTACCGCGCCGGCGTCGCCCACGATCCGAAGGCGATCCTGGCCGGCTACCCGGCGCGGGACATGGCCAATCTGGGCGCGGCCTGAGCGGGAGATCGAGGGGGCAGCGGAGGCTATCTCCTGGCGCCCAGCGCCAGCCGCATCTGCTTTTCCACCTCGACGAGAGCGAAGAACAGGGCGCCGACCGCGACGATCAGCAGGCCGTCCAGAAAAGGGACCGCCGCGGTGCCGAACACGGCCTGCAGCGGCGGCAGGTAGGTGATGGCGAACTGCGCCGCGGTGACCGTGAACACGCAGACCCACACCACCGGCGTGCCCCGTGCCGCCGCCCAGGTCAGCGAGGTGCCATACATGCGACGAATGAAGAACAGATAAAAGATTTCCAATGCCACCAGGGTATTGACGGCCATGGTCTGGGCCACCGCGACGCCATGGCCACGACCGGTGGCATAGCTGTAGATACCGAACACGGCCGCGAGGAACAGCAGCGAGGTCAGCGCGATCTGCCAGATCAGTTCGCCGGGCAGCAGCGGCTGGTCGCGCGGACGCGGCGGCCGGCGCATGGTGCCGGGCTCGCTGGGCTCGAAGGCGAGCGCCAGACCGAGCGTGCACGCGGTAATCAGGTTGATCCAGAGGATCTGCACCGCGGTGATCGGCAACGCCAGCCCGGCGAGCAGCGCCAGCACGATGGTGCCCGCCTCGCCGCCATTGGTGGGCAGCGTCCAGCTGATGACTTTCCTGATGTTGTCGTAGACGGTGCGGCCTTCGCGCACGGCGGCGGCGATGGAGGCGAAGTTGTCGTCGGCCAGCACCAACTCGGCGGCCTCCTTGGCCGCGGCGCTGCCCTTCTGGCCCATGGCGATGCCGGCGTCGGCGCGTTTGAGCGCCGGGGCGTCGTTGACGCCGTCGCCGGTCATGGCCACGGTCAGGCCCTGAGACTGGAGGGCGGTGACCAGGCGCAGCTTGTGTTCCGGCGAGGTGCGGGCAAACACATCGGTCTCGACGGCGGCGTCGGCCAGCGCGGCATCGTCCAGGGTTTCGAGGTCGTTGCCGGTGAGCACCCGCTGGCTGTTGCGCAGGCCGATCTGAGCGGCGATGGCTCGCGCCGTGGCGGCGTGGTCGCCGGTGATCATCTTCACCCGGATACCGGCGGCGTGGCACTCGGCCACCGCCGCGATGGCCTCCGGGCGCGGCGGGTCGATCAGCCCGACCAGGCCGATCAGCGTCAGTCGGCCCTCGAGATCGGTGGTATTGAGCACGGTGGGTTCCTGCGGCAGGGCGCGCACGGCCAGTGCCAGCACCCGCTGGCCGGCGCCGGCCAGTTGCTCGACCTGCGCGTGCCAGTGGCCGGGATCGAGGGCCGCCGGATGGCCGTCGGCGCCGAGTTCATCGGTACACAGCGCCAGCACCGCTTCGGGGGCGCCCTTGACGTAGACGCGGGCATGGCCTTCGTGGTCGTGCACCAGCACCGCCATGTAGCGGTGGGCGGCGTCGAAGGGAATGGCGTCGGTACGGGTCCAGGCGGCGAACGGCCGGGCGCCCTCGCCGGTCAGTTTGCCGGCCAGGGCCAGCAGCGCGGCCTCCATCGGGTCGCCCTCGGCGCGCCAGCCGTCGCCGGCCTGATGCAGCGCGGCATCGTTGCACAGCGCAGTGGCGCGGGCCGCTTCGAGCAGTACCGGGTGAACGGTGCCATCGACCTCGGCCTCCCCCACTCGCACCATGCCTTCGGGTGCATAGCCGTCGCCCTCGACCGCATAGACCTCGCCGGCAGTGGCCAGCGCGGTGGCCACCATCTCGTTGCGGGTCAGGGTGCCGGTCTTGTCCGAGCAGATCACCGACACCGAGCCGAGCGTCTCGATCGCCGGCAGCCGGCGCACGATGGCGTTGCGGCGCGCCATCGCCTGCACCCCCACGGCGAGCGTGATGGTGAGCACCGCCGGCAGGCCCTCCGGGATTGCCGCCACCGACAGGCCCACCACCACCATGAACAGCTCGGCAAAAGCCAGGTGACCGACGAAGTAGCCGTAACCAAGCAAGCTGGCCGCCACCAGCAGGATGAACACCGTCAGCCAGCGGGCGAAGCGGTCCATCTGTTGCACCAGCGGCGTGGTCAGGGTCTCGACGCGGGCGAGCATGCCGCTGATGCGGCCGATCTCGGTGTGCGCTCCGGTGGCCACCACCCCCGCGCGGCCGGTGCCGGCGGCGATCAGGGTGCCGCTGAACAGCATCGCGCTGCGATCGCCGAGGGCGGCATCTTCCGGGCAGGGCGCGATGCCCTTGTCCACCGGCACCGACTCGCCGGTGAGGATGGCCTCCTCCGCCTTGAGGCCGCGCGCTTCGAACAGGCGCAGGTCGGCGGGCACGCGGTCACCGGCCTCCACCAACACGATGTCGCCCGGCACCAGCTCGGCGGCGTCGAGGCTCTGGCGGCGGCCGTCCCGCAGCACCGCCGCGCGCGGCGCCAGCATGTCGCGGATCGCCGCCATGGCCTGCTCGGCGCGGCCTTCCTGGATGAAGCCGATGATGGCGTTGATCACCACCACGGCCAGGATCACCCCGGTGTCCACCCAGTGCGCGAGCAGGGCGGTGACCACGGCCGCGCCCAGCAGCACATAGATCAGCACATTGTGGAAATGCGCCAGGAAGCGCAACAGCGGATGGCGCCTGGGCGCTTCCGGCAGGCGGTTGGGGCCATGGTGCTCGCGCCGCCGCGCGGCTTCGGTCTGGCTGAGGCCGGCGGCGGTTGCCTCAAGCCGGTCGAGCACCTGCGCGGTGGGCAGGGCGTGGAACGGCGGGCTGCCACTGGGGCTGGTCATCGGCTGCTCCTCGGTCGCTGGTTGATCGGGCCCTGCGCGGCCGATGGTGTTCAGGGCGCCGGCCGCTGCTCGGTTTCGATCGCCGGAATCTCGATGCGTTCCTCCAGATCGGCCCCGGCGAGCAGCTCGACGGCGCGGTCGGCGGCGTCCTGGAAGGGTTCGATCACCAGATCGGCGCCCAGGGCGAGCAGGGCTTCGGTGTCCTCGGTGCGGTGGGCGGTGACCGCGATGCGACCGCCGCAGCCAGCGCTGCGCGCCAGCTGGATCAAGGTGGCGCGCGGGTCGTCATGGGTGACGCCGGTGGCGTGGCTGGGCGTGGTCGACACCAGCCAGCGGGCGCCGGCCAGGGGCAGCTCGGCGAGAAACTCCGGATCCGTGGCGTCGCCATAGCGGGTGTCGATCCCCAGGCCGCGACAGCGCCGCACCGCTTGCGGGTTGAAATCCACGCCCAGCACCCGCACCCCGCGCCGTTGCAGGCGCACGGCGATGGCGGCGCCGAAGCGCCCCAGTCCGAACAGGATCACTTCCGGACGTCGGCCGATCGGGCCCTCTTCCGTGCCACGCTCCCGCGGGGTGCCGCGGCGCTCGAAAATGCCCAGCAGCGGCTCGCACCAGGCGTAGAGCTGGTGCGAGTAGGTGATCATGTAGGTGGACAGGGCGATGGTCACCAGGCCGACCAGGGTCACCAGGCCCAGCGCCTCCGGTTCGACATGGCCGAGGGCGACCCCCATGGCGATGAAGATCAGCGAGAACTCGCTGATCTGCGCCACGGTCAGGCCGGCCAGAAAGCCGGTGCGCTTGCGGTAGCCCATGGCGCCCATGATGGCGAGCACGATCAGCGGATTGCCGATCAGCACGAACAGCGAAAACACCAGGGCGGCGGGCAGGTTGGCGCCGAGCAGGGACAGATCGAGGGCCGTCCCCAGGGCGATGAAAAAGAACAGCAGCAGGAAATCCCGCAGCGGCGCCAGCCTTGCCGCGATGGCCTCGCGGTAGGGTGTCGAGGCCAGGGAGATGCCCGCCAGCAGGCCGCCCACTTCCTTGCCGAGCCCGATGAAATCGCCGATCGCCGCGAACAGGGCGGCCTGGGCGACGGCGAAGATCACCAGCAGCTCCGGCGCCCGCGCCAGGCGCTCGGTCAGCGGCGTGGCCGCGTAGCGCACGAACAGCATCACCAGCGCCACCAGCCCCAGGCCCGAGGCCAGCACGCCGAGGATGTCCCCTCCGCCATGGCCCTCGGCGGTGCCGATGCCGATCGCCGACAGCACGATCATCGCCAGCACCACCACCAGGTCCTGCACGATCAGAAAACCCAGCGCAATCTGGCCGTGCAGGGCGTCGATCTCGCGTTTATCCGACAGCAGCTTGACGATGATGATGGTGGAGGAAAAGGTCAGCGCCACCGCCACGTACAGACTGGTGACCGGGTTCAGTCCGAGGCCGAGGCCGAGCAGATAGCCGAAGATCGAGGTGAAGGCCACCTGCCCGAGCCCGGTCGCCAGCGCCACCGGCCCCAGGGTGCGGATCAGCTTCACGTCGAGCTTGATGCCCACCAGAAAGAGCAGCACCGCGATGCCGAGCTCGGCCAGCAGGTCGATCTGGTCGTTCGAGCGCACCACGTCCAGCCCGGAGGGGCCGGCGAGCAGACCGACGGCGATGAAACTGACGATCAGCGGCTGGCGCAGCGCGGTGCCCAGCAGCCCGACGCTGGCGGCGAGCACCAGCAGGGCGGCGATCTCGCCGAACGGGGTGTGGATCAGCGCTTCCATGACAGCTCCGGCTGGCGGTGGGCGGTGCTTGGCAGATCCCGAGCACCAGCGCCATGGGATGGGTCGCGAGCGAGGAGGTTACCAGCCGGTGCGGGAGGCGTCCTGGTGCATGGTCAAGTGCGGCGCGGGCCGGGCAGGATCCCAGCCCGGCGAGGCTCAGGCGCTGGCCGCATCCAGCCGTGCCAGCGCCGCGCCATCGAGCTGCAATTCCGTGGCCTTCACCAGCTCGTCGAGCTGGCTCAGCGAGGTAGCGCTGGCGATGGGCGCGGTCACCGTGGGCTGGGCGATCAGCCAGGCCAGGGCCACCCGCGCCGGGGTGGCGTCGTAGTCGGCCGCGACCTGGTCGAGGGTGTCGAGGATGCGCAGTCCGCGTTCGTTGAGGTGATGCTTGACGAAGGCGCCGCGCGAGCTGCCGGCGAGATCGGCCTCGTTGCGGTACTTGCCGGTGAGGAAACCGCTGGCCAGCGCGAAATAGGGCAGCACTCCGAGTTGCTCCCGTGCGCACACCGCCTTGAGCTCGGCCTCGTAGGCGGCGCGGTCGATCAGGTTGTAGAGCGGCTGCAGGCTCTGGTAGCGGGGCAGCCCCAGCCGGTCGCTGGTGGCCAGGGCTTCGGTCAGCCTTGCGGCGCCGTAGTTGGAGGCGCCGATGGCGCGCACCTTGCCTTGGCGGATCAGCCCGGCGAAGGCGTCGAGGGTCTCCTCCAGGGGGGTGTCGGCATCGTCCAGATGCGCCTGGTAGAGGTCGATGTAGTCGGTCTGCAGGCGGCGCAGGGAATCCTCCACCGCGCGCTGCAGCCAGGCCTTCGACAGCCCCTTGCGGTCCTCGCCCATGTCCATGCCGGCCTTGGTGGCGAGCACGATGCGGTCGCGATTGCCGCGCGCCTTCATCCAGTTGCCGAGCACCGTCTCCGATTCGCCGCCCTGGTTGCCGGGGATGAAGCGGGAGTAGACGTCGGCGGTGTCGATGAAGTCGAAGCCGGCGCCTACGAAGGCGTCGAGGATCTGGAAGGATGCCGGCTCATCCAGGGTCCAGCCGAACACATTGCCGCCGAACATCAGCGGAGCAACGCGGATGCCGGTACTGCCCAGTGGTCTCTTGTCCATGGTCGTGCTCCAGGGGTCGGGATGCCGCGAAGATAGCCCAAACGGTTGCTGCTAGCCCAATACCCCGGCGCGGCGCAGCTCGGCGAGGCGCTCCGGGGTGTGGCCCAGGGCGGTGAATACCTCGTCGGTGTGTTCGCCCAGCGCCGGCGCCGGGCGGCGGATGGCGCAGGGTTCGCGGCCGAAGATCGCCGCCGGGCGCGGCTGGCGCACACGGCCGCCCTGCGGGTGGTCGTATTCCACCAGCGAGCCGCGGTGGACCACCCGCGGATCGGCGATCACGTCGGCGAAGTCGTTGACCTTGGCGCAGGGCACCTCGGCGGCTTCCATGCGCGCCACCAGGTCGGCGGTGGTGAAGCGGCGGGCGCGTGCCTTGAACTCGGCCATCATCTCGTGGGCGTTGGCGAAGCGGTCGGCGAGGGTGTGAAAGCGGGGGTCCTCGCGCAGCTCGGGGGCGTCGAACACCGCGCAGGCACCGGCGAACTCGTGATCGCCGACGGTGAACAGTGCCGCGTGGCCGTCGGCGGTGGCCACGGTACTGACGAATTCCGAGATCAGCGGCTTGGTGTCGCAGTCGCCCACGAAGCTGTGGTTCCAGAAGCCGTCGGGCCACAGGAAGTTGAGGCAGGCCTCCAGCATGGTCAGCTCGACGTGGTGGCCGCCGGCGCCGCGCGCCCGCGCCAGCAGTGCCGCCGAAACGGCCTGCGCGAGCGTCAGCGCCGAGACCTTGTCGCAGACGATGTTGCGCACGAACTCCGGTCCCTGGGCGCCGGCCTGCACCCGCGCCATGCCCGACACCGCCTGCACCACCAGGTCGTAGACCCGGTTGCCGGCGCCGGGGCCATCCGGCCCGAAGCCCGACAGCGAGACGTAGATCAGCTCCGGGTTGAGCTCGTGCACCGCCTCGTAGCCGTAGCCCAGCCGCTCCACCACCCCCGGTCGGGTGTTGTGCACGAACACGTCCGCGCTTTGCAGCAGGTCCGCCATCAGCGGCCGGCTGCGCTCATCCTTGAGATCCATGGCCAGTGCGCGCTTGTTGCGGTTGAGCGACAGGTAATAGCTGGTGACGCCGTTGCGCACCGCGCCCACGGCGCGCGCCGGGTC
>JADLCO010000116.1 GCA_020847115.1 Pseudomonadales bacterium
CCCCGCCCTGAGGGATCTCCTGTCCTGCCCTTGTTTTGTCGGGGCAGCGCCGCAATACTGCCGCCATGGGACGCGAAAAACACGGCCAGTTCATCAGTCTGGAGCATCACTTTCTCATCGCTACGCCGGGGTTGCGGGATGCGGCCTTCGCCGATTCGGTGGTCTATCTGTGCCGGCACACACTCGAAGGCGCCATGGGGTTGCGGGTCAACCATTGCCTGGACGTAACCCTGCGCGAGCTCTTCTTGCACCTGAATCTGCCCAGCGACGGCGTCGACGCCGACCGGCTGCTGCTGGCCGGCGGCCCGGTGCGGGGCGAGTGGGGGTTCGTGCTGCACCAGCACGCCGGCCATCGCTGGCAGTCGATGCTGGAGGTCGCCGAAGGCGTGGTCCTCACTGCATCCCGCGACATCATCGAGGCGATGGCCACCGGCGCCGGGGCGCCCGAGCGCAGCTTGGTCGCGCTCGGCTATGCTGGCTGGGGCGCCGGACAACTGGAGGCCGAGCTGGCCGACAACACTTGGCTGACCGCCCCGGCAACCGCCGAATTGCTCTTCGAGGCACCGATCGAGGATCGGGCACGGTTGGCTGCGGCGCGCATCGGCGTCGACCTCAGCAAGCTCAGCACCTGTGCCGGACGCGCCTGAGCGGCCCCTGGGCTTGCTGTGCTTCGATTTCGGCACCCGCCAGATCGGCGTCGCCTACGGCCAGACGCAGACGAGGACCGCGGCGCCGGTTGCCGTGCTGAAGGCGCGCGACGGACAGCCGCGCTGGGAGGAAGTCGCGCGCCTGATCGACGACTGGCGGCCCGCCCGGCTGCTGGTCGGCCTGCCGCTGAACATGGACGGCAGCGAAGGTGAATTCTGCCAGCGGGCGCGGCGCTTCGCGCGACGCCTGCAGGCGCGCAGCGGCAAGCCAGTGACCATGGTGGACGAACGCCTGTCGACCGCCGCCGCCAAGGCCGACGCCGACCGCGGCCGCAACTACCGCGACCATCCGGTCGATGGCCAGGCGGCCGCACTCATTCTCGGCACCTGGCTGTCCGACCCGGGCGCGGGTTGCGCGCCCTGACGCCAGCCGGGCCGTGGCCCGGTCTGGCAGCCGTCAGCGCTGGAACAGGCGCATCCGCTCCGAATCCTGGTCCTCCTTGAGAAACAGGTCGTCGGCGGCGTTGGCAAGATATTCCGGGTCGCTCTCCGACTGGAGCTTGATCATCAGCCGCAGGTCGTTCTTCGAATCCGCGCTGGCGAGGGCGTCTTCATAGGTGATGACGCCATCGTTGTAGAGGCGGAACAGCGCCTGGTCGAAGGTCTGCATGCCGAGCTCGGTGGAGCGCGCCATCAACTCCTTCAGCTTGTGTACCTCGCCCTTGCGAATCAGGTCGGAGGCGAGTGGCGTATTGATCAGGATTTCGATGGCGGCGCGCCGGCCCTTGCCGTCCGCGGTGGGAATCAATTGCTGGGCGACCATCGCCCGCAGGTTGAGCGACAGGTCCATCCACAACTGGGCATGGCGCTCGACCGGGAAGAAATGCTGAATGCGATCGAGCGCCTGGTTGGCATTGTTCGCGTGCAGCGTGGTCAGCACCAAGTGGCCGGTCTCAGCGAAGGTGATGGCGTGCTCCATGGTCTCACGGGTGCGGATCTCGCCGATGAGAATGACGTCCGGCGCTTGGCGCAGGGTGTTCTTGAGAGCCACTTCGTAGGACTCGGTGTCGATCCCCACCTCGCGCTGGGTGACGATGCAGCCGGCGTGCTGATGCACGTATTCGATCGGGTCCTCGATCGAGATGATGTGCCCGTGGCTGTTGCGGTTGCGGTGGCCGACCATGGCCGCCAGCGTGGTGGATTTCCCGGTCCCGGTGGCACCGACCAGAAAGATGATGCCGCGCTTGGTCATTACCAGCTCGTCGAGAATGGCCGGCAGCAGCAGTTCGTCGGTGGTGGGGATGCGGGTTTCGATGCGCCGCAGCACCATGCCGACATCGTTGCGCTGGTAGAAGGCGCTGACCCGAAAGCGGGCGGCACCGACGTGCTCCGAGCCAATGGCGAAATTGAGCTCGTGATGGGCGTGGAACTCCTGCCGCTGGCGTTCGTCCATGACGCCTTCTACCAGCGCGATGGCCTGTGCGGCCGACAGCGGCACCTTGCCCACGGGCATGATCTGGCCGTTGATCTTCAAGCTCGGCGGCACGCCGCGGGTGATGAAGAGGTCGGAGGCCTTCTTCTCCACCATCAGCCTGAGTAGGGTATCGAACTCCATGGTGCGATCCTCCATCGCGGGCCCCGGGGCGGCCGCGATCCGCTAGGTGAAATCTTCGGGAATCTTGGCCTTCTCGCGCGCCGCTTCCCGGGTGATGACTTTCTGCTGGACCAGCCGGCGCAGACACTGGTCCATGGTCTGCATGCCGTGATTGGCGCCGGTCTGGATCGCCGAGTACATCTGCGCCACCTTGTCTTCCCGGATCAGGTTGCGGATCGCAGGGGTGCCGATCATGATCTCGTTGGCCGCAATCCGGCCACCGCCAATGCGCTTCAACAGCGTCTGGGAGATCACGGCCTGTAGCGATTCGGAGAGCATCGAGCGCACCATGGCCTTTTCCGCCGCCGGGAACACG
>JADLCO010000117.1 GCA_020847115.1 Pseudomonadales bacterium
GATGCCGCTCGAATCCGCTGTTCTGATCCGCCGCCATGGCCAGAGTTTGCTGCTTCATCGCGCTTTCCCGCATCAATCGACTGTCAGGCGATTTTGGCACTGGATGCAGACTTTTTCAGCGTTGCCTAAAGACACCAAAACGAAGAGGGGGGAAGAAATGAGCGATCTACCCGGTGAACCGGAGCGTCCGGGAGTAAGCGACGAACTGCGCGCCGATCTCGAAGCCTTCGTGCGTCGCCACTTCGGCGCTGCGGCGCAACTGGTGGATGTGGAGCCCATGCTCGGCGGTCATGCCGGGCTGACCTTTGGTTTCGGCGTCGCCGGTGCGCCGGAGCGGTACATCATCAAGCTCGCGCCCAAGGGCGTGCGCCGCGAGGGCAACACCGATGTCTATCGCACCGCGCCGCTGCTGCGCACCCTGCACGCCCAGGGGCTGCCGGTGCCGGCGGTGCCCTTCGCGGCACCGGACGAGGCCGAGTTCGGCGTGCCCTACGTGGTGATGGCGCGGCTGCCGGGGCGCGAGTTCTTCATCTGGGAGCCGCACGAGAGCTTCGATCGCGCCCCGGCCGCTACGGCGCCGCTGTGGCGGCAGACCGCGGAAGTGCTGCCGCGCATCCATCGGGTCGATTGACAGGCGCTGCTGCCGGATTGGGAGGCGCCGCGCCCGCTGGAGGTGGAGATCGGCCGCTGGGAACCGATCTATCGTAAGGCGCTGGAGCCGGAGTGGATCGAGCACGCCGACCGGCTGCGCCTGCGGTTGCTGGAGACGATGCCCGCTGCACCGCTGATCGGCATCGTCCACGGCGACTACCAGCCGGGCAACTGCCTGTTCGACCAGGGTCGCCTGACCGGCGTCATCGACTGGGAGCTGGTGCGCATCGGCGCGGTGCAGCTCGACATCGGCTGGCTGATGTTCTGCGCCGATCAGGACTTCTGGACCGACGAGATCCGCCCGGTGGTGCCGGTGCCGCCGCAGGAGCTGGCCGAGATCTACCAGCAGGGCATGGGCCGGCGCTTCGACGATTTGCGCTGGTACCAGGCGCTCGCGGCCTATCAGCTCGGCGCCATCGCCTGTCTCAATGTGCGCCTGCATCGCAAGCGCCAGCGCATCGACCCCATGTGGGAGCGCTTCGCGTTCACGGTGACGCGCTTCTACCAGCAGGGGCTGCGGCTGGTGTCCTGACCGGCGGCTGATCTGGCGCTTCGGCTTTGGTGCCGAACTGGCGGGCGATGTGCTCCGCCCAGGCGGCGATGGTGATCGATGGCGGCCCACCGGGTGAGCGCGGCAGGGCGGCGGCGTCCGCCACATAGAGCCCGGGATTGTCAAAGACTTCGCCGTTGGCGCCGACCACTCCGGAATGGACGTCGCGGCCCAGACAGGCACCGCCGGTGGGATGGACGGTGATGGGTGTCCGCGGGGCATAGATCCTGCGGCCGGTGCGGCGGCCGATTTCATCGAACACGGCGCGGGTGCGGGCGAAGATGGGGCTTTCCGACCAGCGATAGGAAACCTCGAGGCGGCGGCCGTGCATCTGCACCTTGCCATTCATCACGTCCTCGCCCAAACCGGCGATGAAGGCCGCACGGCGGATGCGCTCGCGGATGCGCCGCGGCAGCGGGTAGCTGTTCACCGAGGGGAAGCCGCCGCCGCCGATCATGGGTGAGCCCTCGTCGCCCTTGAGCCGCACGCCGCCGGTGGTGGGCAGCCCGCGGGTCTGATCGACCGCCGGATCGTTGTAGTCCCAGAAGCCCAGGTAGTCGCCGTTGGTGCCATAGCGGTGACCCAGCTGCGGCATGCCAGAGAGGCCGGCGACGCGGTCGCGGCTGTGCAGCAGGATGCGCAGCGTGTTGAGGGTGCCCGCGGCCAGGATCACGTGGTCGGCCTCGATGTGTTCCTTGCGGCCCCGATGGTGATCCCGGTATTCGACCCGGTAGCGCGCAGCGCCATAGGGTTGGCGAATCACGGCGCGGACTTCGCACAGATCCCTGACCTCCAGCCCGCACTTCAGCGCCGGTGCCAGATAGGCGATGTCCAGCGTGGTCTTGCCGCCGCCTGGCGCGCCGAGGAAGCCCTCGTCGTTGGCGTTGTAATCGACTTCGCAGCGCTCGATGCCGTTGGCGTCCACGATCCGTTGGGGATTGGCGGGATCCTTGGGCAGCAGGTAGCCCAGGCGCGGGTCCGGCGGCGGCTTGGCGGCTTCCAGGTGCGGCGAATCGCGAAACCGCGCCGCCGAGGTGTTGGGGATGCCGAGGTCGGCGGTGGGCGTCACCGAGCCCAGGCGCGCCAACACGGCGTCGTAATAGGGTGCCATCAGGGCATCGGAAATGTCCGGGTGATGGCCCTCCCAGTAGCGCTCGACCAGCGGGCGGACGTGGGACGCCGAATACACGTGACTGCCGCCGCCGACGGCGGACGAACAGGCGATCCGGGTGCCGTCGCCGAAGAACAGTTCGTACAACCCCAGTTTGTTGAGGCGCAGGCTGGGCAGCCAGTTGCCGCCGACGCTGCGCAGCGCGCGCGTGAACAGTTTGCGGCCGCGGGGGAAGGGCGTGCGGTGGGCGATGCCCAGCGAGCGGACCGGCACGGTGTCGCGCCAGGGGCCGCGCTCGAGCAGGGTCACGCGGTGACCGGCCTCGGCCAGCCGTGCCGCGCAGACCGAACCGCCGAAGCCGCTGCCGATGACGATGACGTCGGGCCGGTTCTCGGCGGCAGGTGAACGGATCATGGGTGCTCCTCGCGGTGGCGACCAAGGCCGGATCGGCCATGGCCGGGGTTGTGGATTGGTGCTGCAAGATACCGCGTCGTTGTCTGTGCCGCCATGGCAGCGTATCTTGGGTCCCTCCCGATACAACCTGGATTAAGGAGTACGTCATGCGTGAACTGACGCTGGTGGAAGTGGAGACCCTGCTCAAGGAGGGCGTGGCCTATGCACAATCCGTGGGCCGGCCGAGCAGCGTGGCGGTGGTGGATTTCGGTGGCCACCTGCGCGGGGTATTGCGCCCCGAGAAAGGCCGCATCGCCAACCCGCTGATCGCGGAGAAGAAGGCCTGGACCGCGGTGGCGCTGCAACGGCCCACCAGTATGGTGCGCGAGCTGATGCTGCCCGGTGCCATCGGCTATGGCCTGCAACATACCGACGAGCGCTTCTGCATGGTCGCCGGCGGCTTTCCCATCTTCGACGAGCAGGGCGATCTGATCGGCGGCATCGGCGCCAGCGGCGGCTCCATCGAGGAAGACGTCGAGTGTTGCCTGGTGGGCATGCGCAAACTGGGGTTCAGTACCGAATTCCAGAATCCGCTGGCGGCCAGGAAATAGAACGATAACCGGGCCGGGGCCGGGGCCGTGCGGACCCCTGCTCATGGCTTGGGCAGTGGCGGAAAAAACGCAATCAACAGTGAAGCAGGGCGGGAAGCCTGTTGGGGGATGTTATGCAAAGAATCAAAGTGCGCCGGGCTTTGTGCCGGGGCGCGATCGCGGCGTTGGCGGCAGTTTCCGCGGCCGCTGCCGTGGCCGTCGATCTCGGCAAGCCCAACTGGCGCTGGGGTGCGGACGATGTCCGGGGAGCCGGCAATCTCGTTACCGCGGAGAGCATCAAGGCCGCGCTGGGGGCGGTGGAGCAGGGCCAGGTAGTCGAGCTCTCTCACGACGTGGCCATGGGTGCGCCCTATATCCCCGGAGCCCAGACGCCCTATGTAATGACCATGGCAACCACCTCTGCCAACATGGAAAAGCTCTTGCGCGAGCACCGGGGTGCGACCAATGAGGTGGGCTTCTATCTCGAACGCATCGAGATGACCACCCACGTCAGTACCCACATCGATGCATTGGGCCACGTCACCGTGGCGGCCGAACTCTACAACGGTGGGAATCGGGCAGAGGCCGCCTCGGATGCCGGTCTCAATCGGCTGGGGATCGACCAGGCACCCGCATTCATCGCGCCGGGCGTGCTGATCGATGTCGCCGCCTACAAGGGGGTGGAGATGCTCGAGCCCGGCTATGCGATCACGCCGGCGGATTTGCAGGGCGCGCTGGCGAAACAGGGCACGGAGATTCCCGAGGGTGCCATCGTGTTCATTCACACCGGGTGGGGGCGCAATTTCACCGCCAAGCCGGAGCTGTACGCGGCGACCGGGCCGGGCATCGGCCTGGCGGCCTCCCAGTGGCTGGCGGCGAAGAACGTGGTGGCGATCGGGGCCGACAACATGACCCTGGAGGTGATCCCGGGCGAAGATCCCCAGGTGATCTTCCCGGTCCACCAGCATCTGCTGGTCAAGCAGGGCATCTACATCGTCGAGAACGTCAAGAGCGACGAACTCGCGGCCAGCAAGCGCTATCGGGCGACCATCCTGATGCTGCCCACCAAGTACCGCGGTGCCACCGGTACGCCACTGCGCATCGTGGCGCTCTATTGAGCTGATCCGACAGCGAGGAACCGGCCCATGGCAAATACCGAAGCGGGAACTCCACTGCCGCATCTCGGCGACTACTTCAAGGATCTGTACCACTGTTCGGACTGCGGTTACTGCGTCGACGCGATCTGGCAGGAGCGTGGCATCGAGCACATCTGCGCCACCCTGGGCTCCCATTCGCCGGGGCTGAGCTACTCCGGGCAGGGTTACATCAAGCTCGCCCGCGCCTGGCTCGAAGGCGAAGAACTCGCCCTGCCCACGCTGGCCGAGCGCGTGTTCAGCTGTACCGGCTGCGGCAACTGCGAGCGGATCTGCCCCATCGGCTTGCGACCGATGAACATCAATCGCGCCCTGCGTCGGGAATTGGTCGATCGCGACTTGGCGCCGCAGTCCGCGACCGGGATTTGCGCCAATGTCTCCAGCCAGCAGAATCCGGGCGGCGCACCCTTCGCGGAGCGCTATGCCTTTGTGGATCGCCGGGCCTTTGCGGAGTCTGCCGGGGTGGGCGCAACGCACCAGGGCGCTGGCGCGGCGACGATTTACCTGCCGGGGTGTGCCGCGGCCCATGCGCGGCCGGCGGAGGCCAGCGCCGCGGTCGAATTGCTGGCGGCGGCGGGCATCCAGGTGCAATTGCTGGGCGACGAGGATCGCTGCTGCGGCGCACCGCTGCGCGAGCTGGGCTTCGCCGCCGCGGCGCGCGCACAGGGCGCACAGCTGGCGGAGCGCCTGAACGCGCGGGGTTACGACCTGCTGCTCACCTCCGGCTGCGAGTGCGCCAACACCTTCATCGGGATGGACCGCCAACGCACCTTCGCCGCCTGGCTCGCCGACGCCATGGAGCAGGGCGTGCTGCGGCTCGTGGCGTCCACCGAACTGCCGGTTGTAGCCTGCATGGAGAGCTGTCAGGCCACCCAGGCGACACGCGCAGGGAACCCCGACGACAACGCGGCGCTGCCTAGGATTCTGGCGGCGCTGGGAGTGCCGGTGGTGGGGGACGCCGCCTCGCCCTACCGCCTGTGCTGCGGCGGGTCGGGCGGGATGGCTGCATTGCACCCAGAATCCAGCCAGGCCATGGCCCGCGCCCGCATCGACGCGGTGGCCGGCGCGGCGGCGCTGGTATCGGTCGATCCCCGCTGTGTGGCGCAGCTGGAAGCGGCACGGACCGCGGACGATCCGCCGGTGTATGGCATCGCCGAATTTCTTCGCTGTCACTTCACCATTGCAGGGGGTGCGGCATGAGCACGGCAGCGACGGATGGGTTGGTCGCGCTGGGTAACTTTGCCGGCGCCGCCCTGTTGACCGACCCCGTGGATCTGGTCGCCTATCGGCGGGATACCTCCGCCGCAACGCCGGGCAAGCCCGATGCCGTGGTGCGACCGCATACCGCAGAGGCGGTAGTGGAGGTGCTCCAGCGGGCGAATCGCGCGCGCACACCGGTCTATGCCCGCGGCGGCGCCACCATGTACGCCGGCGGCGTCAATCCCAGTGCCGGCGGCATCGTGCTCGACCTGGGCGGCCTCAACCGCATTCTCGATATCGATCTTGACCGGGGCATCGTCGTCTGCGAGCCGGGCGTGCGCTTCGGTGCGCTGCTGGCCGCGCTGCGGCCGCACGGCCAGACCATCGGCATCGTGCCCTCGACCGCGCCCGCGGCGACCATCGGCGGCGCGCTATCGGCCCACGCGCTCGGCACCGGCTCGCCGCAGTTCCAGAGTTTTGGCGACGAAGTCGCTGGCTTGGAAGTGATTCTGGCCAGTGGTGAGCGGGTCTGCACCGGCAGCGCGGCCTCGTCGCGGGCGGGCTATTTCCAGCGGTACTGTATCGGTCCCGATCTCACCGGACTGTTTCTCGGCGCCGACGGCACCCTGGGCATCGTGGTGGCGGTGGCGCTGTGGCTGCATCCGCTGCCCGAACATCGGCAGACCAACAGCTATGGGTTTGCCGATGCCGCGGGCGTGCAGCGCTGCATCCTCGAGATCCAGCGCCGGGAGCTGGTCGGCAACATCTGGTATGCGGGCGCCTACGAGGCGGCGACGATCAAGGCCCGCATCGGCCAGGCTTTTCCCGAAAAGGCGCAGGGACCCCTGCCGGGCTTTGCCTTGGCGGTGGATTATCGCGGCGATTCCGGTCGCGTGCGCGAAGACGAGCAGCGCATCGCCGAGATCGCCGCGCGCTGCGGCGGGGTGCCCTTTCCCGATTTCGACGCCGCCTATTTCCACCGTCTGCGCAACGACGAGGTCTACTGGTATTCCTTCGCCGGCTTCTTCGCCATGTCGCGCTGCGCGATCCTCATGGCCTCGGTGCCCACCGACCGCATGACCGCCTTCCTCGACGTGATCACGGCCCAGCGCCAGAACTATCCGCAATATCCGCTGGGTGCGGCGCTGGTGATGTGTCGCCGCGGTCTCCACGGCGGGGCGCTGGCCTTCTACGACGAGGCGACCCAGTGGCAGGGCGCGGTGGCGGCGATGGAGGAATGTGCCGGCACGTTGGTGGCAGCCGGTTGCGTGCCCTACAAGACTGGCAAGGTATGGGCCGCGCAGGTGAAGGGGTTTGGCCCCTACTGGGGGCTGCTGCAGCGCATCAAGCGCGAACTCGACCCCCACGGCATTCTCTCCCCGGGGGATCTGGGGCTGGGTGGCTGAACGCGGCTCAGGTGCGCGCGGTGCGCACCAGGCTGCGATCGATATCGCCGAGCTGGGGTCGGCCGGTGAGGATCAGGTCGCGCTCGATCTCGGCGCGCAGCAGCGTGAGCACGCGCTCGACACCGGCCTGACCCCCCGCCGCGAGGCCGTAGAGATAGGGCCGGCCGATCATGCAGGCGGTGGCGCCCAGGGCGAGGGCGCGCAGTACATGGCTGCCGCGACGCACGCCGCCATCGAGGATGACCTCGGCCTGACCAGCGACGGCATCGACGATCTCCGCCAACACCTCGATGGGCGCCGGTGCTCCGTCGAGCTGGCGGCCGCCGTGGTTGGACACGATCACCGCGCTGGCGCCGATGCCGACGGCACGGCGCGCGTCCTCCGCGCAGAGCACCCCCTTGATGGCGAAGGGCCCCGACCAGCGCGCGCGGATGCGCTCGGCCGCGGCCCAGTTCAGCGCGCGGTCGAACTGACCGTTGATGTAGCTGGCCAGCGAACTGACCTGGCTGCTGCCCTCGGCGATACGGTGGGCGACGTTGGCCATCTGCAGGCGCGGTGAGGTCAGAAACCGATAGCACCACTGGGGGCGTGCAAAGAAGCTGGCGAAACTTCTGGCAGTCAGCGCCGGCGGCACCGTCATGCCGGTGCGCAGGTCGCGCTCGCGGTTGCCCTGCACCACGGTATCCACGGTGAGGCAGAGGGCGTCGAAGCCGGCGTCGGCGCAGCGGTCGATGAGCTCGTCGTTGATGCCGGGATCGCGCAGCACATAGAGCTGGAACAGCTTGGGGCCGGAGATCGCCCGGGCCACGTCCTCTATGGAGGTGGTCGCCACCGTCGACAGGGAATACAGGGTGCCGTGCCGGGCCGCAGCGCGGGCCACCGCCAGCTCGCCCTGATGATGGAAGAAGCGCGACATGCCGGTCGGCGCGAGCAACAACGGCATTTCGAGTTCGCAGCCCAACACCCGGGTGCGCAGGTCGGTACGGGTGACGTCGCGCAGGATGCGCGGGATCAGCCGGTAGTGGTCGAAGGCGGCGGTGTTGTTGCGCAGGCTGAATTCGTCGTCGGCGCCGCCGTCGATGTAGTGGAATAGTGGCGCCGGCAGCTTGCGCCGCGCCCGGCGGCGGAAATCCCGGACGTTGTGGCAGCGGGCGAGGTGGCGGTGCGCGAGTGCGGACATGGCCGTGACCTGGGGACAGACTGCGCGCGATCATAGCGCGCGAGGGGCATCAGGTATCATGGGCGCCCCCCACCGCAGCGCAGTATCCATGGCCAGCGAACGCGTCCTCACCGGGATCACCACCACCGGCGTCCCCCACCTCGGCAACTATGTCGGCGCGATCCGCCCGGCGATCGTGGCCAGCCGCCGCAGCGAGGTCGAGTCGTTCTACTTCCTGGCCGACTATCACGCGCTGATCAAATGCCAGGATCCAGAGCTGGTGCACCGCTCGACGCTGGAGATCGCCGCCACCTGGCTGGCCTTGGGGCTCGACCCGGAGCGCGTGGTGTTCTACCGGCAGTCGGACATTCCGGAGATCCCCGAACTGACCTGGCTGCTCACCTGCATGACCGCCAAGGGGCTAATGAACCGCGCCCATGCCTACAAGGCCGTGGTGCAGGAAAACGAAGCCGCGGGCGAGGATCCGGACTTCGGCATCACCATGGGGCTGTTCAGCTATCCGATCCTGATGGCCGCGGACATCCTGTTGTTCAACGCCAGCCACATCCCGGTGGGGCGCGACCAGATCCAGCACATCGAGATGGCGCGTGACATCGCGCAGCGCTTCAACCACCACTACGGCGAGCATTTTGTGCTGCCCGAGGCGGTGGTGGACGACCAGGTCGCCATTTTGCAGGGCCTCGACGGCCGCAAGATGAGCAAGAGCTACGGCAACACCATCCCGCTGTTTCTGAGCGAGAAGCAGTTGCAGAAGTACATCAATCGCATCAAGACCAACCTGCTCGAGCCGGGAGAGCCCAAGGATCCCGACGACTCCACCGTGTTCCAGATCTGGCGGGCGTTCGCCACGTCCGAGCAGACCGCAGAGATGCGCGCCGCCTTCGCTGCCGGCATCGCCTGGGGCGAGGCCAAAAAGCGCCTGTTCGAGCTGGTCGATGCCGAGCTGGCGCCGGCCCGCAGCCGCTACGAGGCACTGCTCGCCGATCCCGGCCACATCGAAGCGGTGCTGCGCGCTGGTGCCGAAAAGGCCCGCGCCCTGGCCGCACCGCGGCTCGCCGAGCTGCGCCGTGCCGTGGGCATTCGCCCGCTGGATTGAGAGCGCATTCGCCCACTCGGTTGACAGCGCATTCGCCCACTGGGTTGAAGCGGCCGTGGCCGTTCAGTAGCCGGCCAGCACTTCGCCCAGTGCCGCGGTGATGCAGCGCAGCTCCTCGGCGTCCATCACATAGGGCGGCATGGTATAGACCAGCTTGCCGAACGGTCGCAGCCAGACGCCGCGCGCCACCAGCTCCGCTTGCAGCTTGGCGACGTCCACCGGCTGTTTCATTTCCACCACGCCGATCGCTCCCAGCACCCGCACGTCAGCGACGCCCGCCAGCGCCCGGCAGGGCTCGAGTTCGGCGCGCAGTTGCGCTTCGATGGCGGCGATGCGCTGTTGCCAGGGGGAGGTCAGCAGCAGCTCGATGCTGGCGTTGGCCACCGCGCAGGCTAGCGGATTGCCCATGTAGGTAGGACCGTGCATGAATACCCCGGCGCTGCCGGCGCAGATGCCGGTGGCCAGGGCGTCGGTACACAGGGTCGCGGCCAGGGTCAGGTAGCCGCCGGTGAGCGCCTTGCCCAGGCAGAGGATGTCCGGGCTGATATCGGCCCACTCGCAGGCGAACAGCCTGCCGGTACGGCCGAAACCAGTAGCGATTTCATCGGCGATCAGCAGCAGCCCGTGGCGGTCGCAGAGTTCGCGCACGCCGCGTAAAAAGGCCGGCGGATAGAAGCGCATGCCGCCCGCGCCCTGCACGATGGGTTCGAGAATCACTGCGGCCAGCTCATCGGCGTGGACCTCGATCTGTCGCGCGATATCGTTGAACCAGGCCGGATCCCAGGGTGCGTCAAGGCCCCCGGCTGGCGGCTCGGCGAACAGCTGCCTGGACATGGCGCCCGCGAACAGGTGGTGCATGCCGGTGACTGGATCGCACACCGACATGGCGGCGAAGGTGTCGCCGTGATACCCGCCGCGCAGGGCGAGCAGGCGCTGCTTGCGCGGCTGACCCAGCGACTGCCAGTACTGGAGCGCCATCTTGATCGCCACTTCGACGCTCACCGAACCGGAATCGCACAGGAACACCTTGTCCAGACCGGGCGGCGTCAGCGCCACCAGGTGCGCGGCGAGTCGCGCGGCCGGTTCGTGGACGATGCCGCCGAACATCACGTGGGCCATGTCGGCGAGGTGCGCGGTCGCGGCGGCATTGAGCGCGGGATGGTTGTAGCCGTGGATGGCGCACCACCAAGAGGACATCCCATCCACCAGGGTGCGGCCGTCGTCGAGTTCGAGCGAGCAGCCCCGCGCGCGGCGCACCAGGTAGGTGGGCAGGGGTTCGGTCAGCGAGGAGTAGGGGTGCCAGAGATGGTCGCGATCGATGCGGTGGATCGCGGCGGCGGTGAGCGGAGTCATGTCGGAGCCGATGGAGTGGTGCCGAATCATTGTAGGGCGGCACAAATACTGGTACAAAATCCCGGTTGGCAACCATGGGAGTGGATCGCGGTGGCAGCAGGCCTGCGGGCGGTGATGAAGTACGTTCTGTTTTCCTGCATTGCACTGTCGTGCGGCGGTGCCTGGGCCACGGTGACGCCGGCTCCGGCTCCGGGAGCGGCGGACTGGGCGGAGTGGAATCGCAGCGACGAGCAGAATTTCACTGCCATCGACCACGGCGTCTGGGATGGCCTGTTGCGCCGCTACGTGGTCGAGGGCCACAAGTCGGGCATCAACCGCTTCCGCTACGGGGAGGTCACCCCCGCCGATCAAGCCGAGCTGGACGGTTATATCCTGGGGTTGACCAAGCTCGACCCCCGAACCTATAGCCGCGCCGAGCAGCTCGCCTACTGGATCAACCTCTACAACGCCTTGACCGTGCAGTTGATCCTCGACCGCTTTCCGGTCACTGACATCAGCAGGATCCGCATCGACGGTGTCGAGCCTTGGAGTGCCAAGCTGGTGACGGTGGCGGGCCGGCCGCTCTCCCTAGACGACATCGAGCACCGCATCCTGGTGCCGATCTGGAATGATCACCGGGTGATGTTCGTGCTCGCTTGTGCCGGCCTGGGGTGTCCCGACATTCAGCCGCGCGCCTGCACCGGGCCCAACAGCCGCGAGCTACTCACCAGTGCCGGGCGCAAGTTCGTCAACTCCGATCGCGGCATGTCCATCGCTGGCGCCAGGGGTCCGCTGCGCGCCTCGCGCGTCCTCGAGACCTACGAGCGCGATTTCGGCCGCGACCGCAAGGATTTCCTGCGCCTCATGGCCCACTATGCCGAGGATCGCAAGGCGCTCTATCTGCTCGGCTACAAGGGCGACATCCAGTATCGCGACGACTGGACGCTGAACGCACCCTGAGTGCGCGGCGGAGCCGCCGCCAGTAGAATGGTGGCCCCTGACTGCCCTGCCGTCCTGCCATGGCCGAGATCCACGGTCGCGACCGTCTCGAATTCAACAAGCTGCAAAAGCGCCTGCGCCGCAACGTGGGCAATGCCATTGCCCGGTACCGGATGATCGAGCCCGGCGACCGGGTGATGGTGTGCCTGTCCGGCGGCAAGGATAGTTACGCCATGCTCGATATCCTGCGCAACCTGCAGCAGACCGCACCGGTCGAATTCGATCTGATCGCGGTCAACCTGGACCAGAAGCAGCCGGGCTTTCCCGAGCAGGTGCTGCCCGAATACCTGAGTTCCATCGGCGTGCCCTTTCACATCCTCGAAAAGGACACCTACAGCATCGTCACCGAACTGGTACCGGAAAACAAAACCTACTGCGGGCTGTGTTCGCGGCTGCGGCGCGGCACGCTGTACGGGTTTGCCGAGGAGATCGGCGCCACCAAGATCGCGCTCGGCCACCACCGTGACGACATCGTCGAGACGCTGTTCCTCAATCTGTTCTACGGCGGCAAGCTCAAGGCGATGCCGCCCAAGCTGCTCGCCGACGACGGTCGCAATATTGTCATTCGGCCGCTGGCGTTCTGCCGCGAGGACGATCTGGCGCGCTACGCCGAATACAAGGCCTTTCCCATCATTCCCTGCAACCTGTGCGGCTCGCAGGAAAACCTGCAGCGGCGGGTGATCAAGGACATGCTGCGAGCCTGGGAGAAACATTATCCGGGGCGCACCGAGACGATCTTTTCGGCGATCTGCAACGTCGCGCCCTCGCAGCTTGCCGATCCGGCGCTGTTTGATTTCGCCGGGCTGCAGCTGCGCCGCGAGGGCGCGGCGCGGATCGCAGCGGTCAATCTGAGCTGAGCGGTCAGGCCGCCCGGGATCGATGTTCGGCGGCCTGCCACCTGGCGACGAAGTCCGCAGTGCTGCCGCCGCCGCGGCAGCGATAGCAAGATTCCCAGCAGCGGCCCAGCGCTTCGATGTCGCCGGGATCCGGCAGCTTCACCTGCCGCTGGCGGTAGCGCATCCAGGCGACGGCCGTCGCATACTTGAGGTTGGTGGCCAGTTCGCCGTGGGGGTCGCGCAGGAAGGCGTGCTGGCCGGCGAGGCCGCGTACCCGGCTGGCGAGTTCGGGATGTGCCACCAGGTAGTGATCCCAGATTGCGCGATGTCGGGCCGGCGAGATCCGGTAGATGCCCAGGCGCCGGCCGGCGCGCAGGCGCGGATCCCTCCCGGATTCCAGCAGGGCGGTGCCGAGCAGCAGATTCTCGGCAGCTGGCGACCAGTCGCCGAGCTCCCGGAGCGTGGCGCGGATAACGCCGCGGAGGTCGCAGGTCGAGCACATGGGGCCAGACCTCTCGATTAAAATTTGATTTTCTATTTAGCAGGTTGAAGTTACAAATTCAAGTCGTTTGTGAAGATTTTGCGGAGGCCGGCAATTACACAATCGGCGTCGCTGGCGCGAGACGGGAACAGGAACAGCACCATGATCGAAGTCGTCGAGGGGGACATCACCCAACTGCAGGTCGATGCCGTCGTCAATGCCGCCAACGACCGGCTGGCCGGTGGCGGCGGGGTGGACGGCGCCATCCACCGTGCGGCCGGCGCCACGGAGCTGCACGCGGCTTGCCGTGCCATCGGCGGCTGTCCCACCGGCGAGGTGCGGCTGACGCCGGGCTTCCGCCTGCCGGCGCGCGCCATCCTCCACGCGGTGGGGCCAGTGTGGCGGGGCGGTGGCCAGGGCGAGGACGAGCTGCTGGCGCGCTGTTACCGCAACGCCATGGCGCTGGCCGCCGCCGAGGGTTTCCGTTCGCTGGCCTTCCCGGCGATCAGCTGTGGGGTCTATGGCTTTCCGCGGGAGCGCGCGGTGCCCATCGCGGTGCGCGAAGTGCGCGCGGCGCTGGCCCGACCCACCCCGGTCGAGCGGGTGATCTTCTGCTGTTTCGATGGCGCCATGGCGGCGCTGTACCGGGCTGAGCTCGGGCTCCCGGTCACATCTCCGCCATGACCTCGATACCCAGCAGGTCGAGCCCGGTGGCCAGGGTGCGCGCGGCGAGCTGGCAGAGCGCGAGCCGGCTGGCGCGCACCCCGGGGTCGATCCCGTCCTTGAGCACCGGGCACTGCTGATAGAAGCCGGTGAAGGCGCTGGCCAGATCATAGAGGTAGTTGCACAGCACGTGGGGATAGGCGTCGTCGGCCACCTGGCGCAGGATCTCGCCGAACTCCAGCAGCAGCAGTGCGCAGCCGCGCTCGGCGTCTTCGGTGATGCGGACCGGGCCGGGCGCCGCGCCGGGGATCGCGGCGGCGCGCCGGAACAGGCTCTGGGTGCGCGTATAGGCGTATTGCAGATAGGGCGCGGTATTGCCGTCGAAGCTCAACATCGCCTCCCAGTCGAATACATAATCGTGGGTGCGCGTCTTGGAGAGATCGGCGTACTTGACCGCACCGATGCCCACCTTGCGGGCGATCTCCTCCGGGCTGGTCTCCATCAGCTCCGGGTTCTTGGCGGCCACCAGCTGCGCGGCGCGGGCCACGGCCTCGTCGAGCAGTTCGGCTAGCTTGACGGTACCGCCGGCGCGGGTCTTGAAGGGCTTGCCGTCGGGGCCCAGCATGGTGCCGAAGGCGTGGTGTTCGAGGGCGACGGCCGGATCGACCAGCCCTGCCTTGCGGGCCAGCGCGAACACCTGCTTCATGTGCAGCGACTGGCGGGCGTCGATGAAGTAGAGGATGCGTTCTGCGCCCAGCACCAGGCTCCGGTAGCGCAGCGCCGCCAGGTCGGTGGTGGCGTAGAGGTAGCCGCCGTCAGATTTGCGCACGATCACCGCGGCCGGCTTGCCGTGCTGATCGGCGAGTTCGGGCAGGAAGGCCACCAGGGCGCCCTGATCCTCGCGGGCGATGCCCTGATCCACCAGCAGCGCGACGATCTCCTCGAGTACCGGGTTGTAGGCGCTCTCCGGGCGGATGTCGGCGTGGGTCAAGCTGACGTTCAGCTGGCGGTAGATGGCCTCGCTGTGGGCGACGGAAATGTCGATGAAGCGCTGCCAGAGTGCGCGGCAGTGGGGGTCGCCGGCCTGGAGGCGCACCACATAATGGCGGGCGCGGCTGGCGAACTCCACATCCAGATCGAAGTGGGCCTTGGCGCTCTGGTAGAACTGCTCCAGGTCGGCCAGCGCCAGGTCCGGTGCCTCGCCGGCGCCCAGGTGGTCTTCCAGCTCGGCGATCAGCATGCCGAACTGGGTGCCCCAGTCGCCCATGTGGTTCTGGCGGATCACCTCGTGGCCCAGGTATTCCAGCACCCGCACCACGGCGTCGCCGATGATGGTGCTGCGCAGGTGGCCGACGTGCATCTCCTTGGCGAGATTCGGTGACGAATAGTCGACCAGGATGCGCTGCGGCCGCTCGGCTGGCGGGCAGAGGCGACGGGCGTGGCCGAGATCGTCGAGCAACCTCGCCAGAAAGTCGTCAGCCAGGTGGAGGTTGATGAAACCGGGGCCGGCGATCTCGGCGCGCGCCACGATGCCGTCGAGCTGGGCCGCAGCAAGCATGCGCTCGGCCAGCTCGCGGGGCTTGGCCTTCATGGCCTTTGCAGCGGCCAGGGCGCCATTGGCCTGGAAGTCGCCGAATTCGGGACGCGAGGCGCGCGCCAGCTGCGGGCCCAGGTGAGCGGGGAGGCCGCAATCCCGCATCGCCAGGCGCAGGCGTTGGTCGAGCAGGGCGCGAACGCTCATGGCAGATCCGGTGAGTTCGGGGCGGGCATTCTAGCAGCCTGTTGAAAAACTGCCGCGGTGGGCCATCTGCGGCGTTGCGCGGTGCTCGCTTCCTCGCCTATCTACTCGATATGTCTCAGTCGCTGCGCGCCGCGCGCCTTGCATCGGGCCGTCCTCGCGACGTTTTTCAACTGGCTGCCAGCAGCTCGTTGCAACGCTGCTGGAAGCGGCAGCGGCGTTCGCAACCGGAGCAGCCCGAAACGAGGGCAATTTGCGGCGGGGGTGCCGGTAGCACTGTGTATAATTCCGCCGGTCTTTCCGGGCTCCCGGCGGTATCCGTGGCGAACGAAACCTCATTGGTCCTCCAAGGCGTGGAATTGATGATCTACGGCATGGGCACCGTATTCGTCTTCCTCGGCCTGTTGGTGCTTGCGGTGCTGGCGTTGTCGGCGGCCGTGCGTCGCTGGCTGCCCATGACCGCCGCCCCAACCGCCCCGACCGCGCCGCCGGGGGCGGTCGACGATCGCCTGCGCGCCATCATCCAGGCCGCCATCGACCGGCATCGCGCGCGCTGAGCCGCCGCTACCCCAGCCCCCGCGACGGAGTTTCTTTTCGCATGTCTGATCAACCCAAAGCCCTGGGCATCACCGAGGTGGTGCTGCGTGACGCCCACCAGTCGCTGTTCGCCACCCGGATGCGGCTCGACGACATGCTGCCCATTGCCGACAAGCTCGATCGGGTCGGTTTCTGGTCGCTGGAATCCTGGGGCGGCGCCACCTTCGACGCCTGCATCCGCTACCTGGGGGAGGATCCCTGGGAGCGCATCCGCGAGCTGAAAAAGGCGATGCCCAACACCCCGCAGCAGATGCTGTTCCGGGGGCAGAACATCCTCGGTTATCGCCACTACGCCGACGACGTGGTGGAGCGCTTCGTGGAGCGCGCGGCGGCCAATGGCGTGGATGTGTTCCGGGTGTTCGACGCCATGAACGACGTCCGCAACCTGGAGACCGCGCTGCGTGCGGTGCGCAAGCAGGGCCGGCACGCCCAGGGCGCGCTGTCCTACACCGTGAGTCCGGTGCACACCCTGGAGTTGTGGGTCGATGTGGCGCGGCGGATCGAGGATCTGGGGGCCGATTCGATCTGCATCAAGGACATGGCCGGCTTGTTGACGCCCTATACCGGCTATGAGCTGGTGCGGCGGCTCAAAGCCGCGGTGGCGGTACCCATCCACATCCAGTGCCATGCCACCACCGGCATGTCCACCGCCACCTACCTGAAGTGTATCGAGGCCGGCATCGACAATGTCGATACCGCGATTTCCTCGATGTCCATGACTTACGGCCATTCGCCGACCGAGGCCCTGGTGGCGATGTTGCAGGGCACGGATCGCGATACCGGCCTGGATCTCCCGCTGCTGGAGGAGATCGCCGCCTATTTCCGCGAAGTGCGCAAAAAGTATGCCCGCTTCGAGGGTTCATTGAAGGGCATCGATTCCCGCATCCTGGTGGCCCAGGTGCCGGGCGGCATGCTCACCAACATGGAAAACCAGCTGCGCGAACAGGGCGCGGCGGAGCGCATGGACGAGGTGCTGGCGGAGATTCCTCGGGTCCGAAAGGACCTTGGTTTCATCCCCCTGGTGACGCCCACCTCGCAGATCGTCGGCACCCAGGCAGTGCTCAACGTGCTTTCCGGCGAGCGCTACAAAGTGCTGTCGAAGGAGACCGAGGCGGTGCTCAGAGGCGAGTACGGTGCCACCCCGGCCCCCGTCGACGAATCTCTCTGCGCGCGCGTGTTGCAGGGCGGGGAGCCTGTTCGGTGTCGCCCGGCGGATCGGCTCGGCGCCGAATTCGACCGCCTCTGCGATGAACTCCGCAACCTCGCGGCGGAGCAGGGGGTTCGCCTTGCTACGGGCGAACGGGAGCTGGACGACGTGCTCACCTACGCGCTGTTCCCCCAGGTCGGGTTGCGCTTTCTCGAACACCGGGGCGACGCCTCGGCCTTCGAGCCCGCGCCCGATGCGCGCCCCGAACCGGTGCGGACCGAGGCGGGCGAGGAGGTCTACACCGTCACCGTCGAGGGCCGCAGCTATGTCGTCGCCGTGGCCGAAGGCGGTGAGGTCTCCGCAATCGCGCCGCTGGGTGCCACTGGCCCGGGCGATGCCGCTGCGGCCTCTCCGCTGGCAGGGAAGGGAGCCCCACTGCCTGCACCGCTCGCCGGGACCGTGATCAAGCTGCTGGTGCAGCCCGGCCAGCGGGTCGGCGCCGGACAGCAGGTGCTGCTGCTGGAAGCCATGAAAATGGAGACCGCGGTCAGTGCGCCCAGTGCCGGCACCGTCACCGACGTCTGCGTGAAGGCGGGGGATCAGGTCTTGGTCGGCGATACCCTGCTGACTATCGCCTAAGGTCACGGCCATGGAGAAACTCGCGACCCTGTGGTTACAGTCCGGTCTGGCGCAGATCGACTTCGGTGCCGCCGCCATGATGGCCGTCGGTCTGATTCTGCTCTATCTGGCGATCCGGCGTGGCTTCGAGCCGCTGCTGCTGGTGCCCATCGGCATTGGCACTTTGCTGGTAAACCTTCCCGGCGCCAGCTTCGATGTGGCGCCGGTGTACGATGCCGAAGGTCATCTGGCGAGCCCCGGGGGACTGCTCTACTACATCTACGCGGCGGGCATAGCGACCGGCCTGTTCCCTCTGATCATCTTCATGGGCGTGGGTGCGATGACCGATTTTGGACCCATGCTCGCCAACCCCAAGACCCTGCTGTTGGGAGCCGCCGCCCAGGTGGGCATTTTCGCCACCCTGATCGGCGCCGTGGCCATGGGGCAGTTCGGCTGGCTCGACTTTTCGCTGCGCGACGCGGCCTCCATCGGCATCATCGGCGGTGCCGATGGCCCCACCGCGATCTTCGTGACCAGCATCCTGTCACCCGAGCTGCTCGGCGCGGTGGCCGTGGCCGCCTATTCCTACATGGCGCTGGTCCCCATCATCCAGCCGCCGATCATGCGCCTGCTCACCACCGCCGAGGAGCGCCGCATTGTGATGCAGCAGCTCCGCCCGGTATCGCGGCTCGAGAAGATCCTGTTTCCGCTGGTGCTGCTGGTGCTGGTTGGGCTGCTGTTGCCCAGTGCTGCGCCGCTGCTGGGCATGTTCTGCTTCGGCAACCTGATGCGCGAGTGTGGGGTGGTCAACCGGCTCAGTGACACCACCCAGAATGCCCTGATCAACATCGTCACCATCTTTCTGGGGCTGGGCGTGGGTTCCAAGATGAGTGCCGACCAGTTTCTAAACTGGGAGACCCTGGGCATTCTTGGCCTCGGCGCATTCGCTTTCTGCCTGGGCACCGCAGCCGGGGTGCTGATGGCCAAGCTGATGAATCTGGTCACCCACACCAAGGTCAACCCGCTGATCGGCTCCGCCGGGGTCTCCGCGGTGCCCATGGCGGCACGGGTCTCCAACAAGCTGGGCCTGGAAGCCGATCCCCACAATTTCCTGCTGATGCATGCCATGGGGCCCAATGTTGCCGGAGTGATCGGCTCGGCGGTGGCCGCCGGAGTGATGCTGGCCATGATCGGCTGACAGGCGGGGCTCGCGGTGGTAGGTTCGGCGGCGGGCGTCATTGGGGGCGACGATGAGCGTCGAACAGCATATCCGCCAAATTCGTCTGGCCGCGCTCGACCCTGTGCTGCTGCAGGTCGAGAACGAGAGCGCCGGTCACAATGTGCCGCCAGGTTCGGAGACCCACTTCAAGGTCACGCTGGTCAGTGATGGGTTCTCTGGCGTGGCGAGGATCCAGCGCCATCGCCAAGTGAATCGGTTGCTTGCCGAATTGCTGGCCGGCCCGGTGCACGCGCTGGCCCTGCATCTGTACGCGCCAGAGGAGTGGCGGGAAGGCGCCGGGCCGGCGGAGTCGCCGCCGTGCCTGGGTGGAGGGCGCAGGGCGTAACTTGCCCGGATCTGGAGCGCCGCTACGCTCATTTCCGCGCGCCGACTTAACCCCGATCAAGCATCCGCCCGGTTGCCAGTTAACTTCGATCAATTCGCCGCCGACTCAGTGCTGCTGCAATGTCCCCGTAACATCACACTGAGGGGAATTGATATGAAGCAGTATTCGATTCTGGCGTGGGCGACTCTGGGCATGCTGGCCAGTGGCAGTGCGCTGGCCTATCAGCCGGGGGATTTCATCGTCCGCGCCGGGGTGGCCTCGGTGCAGCCCAACGAAGACAGCGGCAATCTCAAACTCGACGGCACGGCGCTGCCGGGCACCAAGGCCGGTGTCGACAACGATGAACAGCTCGGCCTGACCTTCACCTACATGGTGACCTCCAACTGGGGCGTCGGCCTGCTCGCGGCGACGCCGTTCGAGCACGACATCACCGCCAAGGGCGTGGGGGTGGACGCGGGTTCTGTCAAACATCTGCCGCCGACGCTCACCGTGCAGTACTTCCCGCTGGATGCATCCTCCCGCTGGCAGCCCTACGTGGGCTTGGGGGTGAAATACACCCTGTTCTTCGACGAGAACGTCGACAGTGAACTGGAGGGCATGTTCGGCCCCGGCGATCTGAAGCTGGACGACTCCTGGGGTTGGGCCGGTCAACTGGGCGTCGATTACCTGCTCGACGACCACTGGCTGCTCAATGCCTCGGTCTGGTACCTCGACATCGATACCGATGCCACATTCAAGTTCGCGGCCAATCGGGTGACCGCTAATGTGGACATCGACCCATGGGTATACATGCTCGGTGTAGGCTATCGGTTCTGATCTGCAGCTGCGGGTGAGATCGCGAGCCGATGGGGCAACCACCGGCTCGCTTTCGTTTTGCAGCCGTGCCCGGCAAACTCCGCTCGCTTCTGCCACCGGCGCGCGGTGGCTGTCACGGAGGTGCGCGATGAAACACGAGATCTTCGGATTCGACGCCTACAGCCCGGCGCAGATCGCCGAGCGCGTCCAGCAGGTGTGCGTGATCAAGGCGCGCATGCCCGCGCTGACCATGCTGCTGCTCGCGGTGCTGGCCGGGGCCTTCATCGGCCTGGGGGCGCTCTATTTCACCCTGGTGATCAGCGATCATGGCCTGGGCTTTGCCGCCGGCCGGGTGCTGGGCGGCGTTTGTTTCTCGCTGGGCCTGCTGCTGGTGGTGGTCGCGGGTGCGGAGTTGTTCACCGGTAACAATCTGCTCGCCATGGCCTGGGCCGAGGGCTGCCTGACCACCCGCGATGTGCTGCGCGACTGGCTGATCGTGGGGATCGGCAACTTCATCGGCGCCGGGGCGCTGGCGGTGCTGGTGTTCCTGTCCGGCCATGCGGCGCTCAATCAGGGCGAGATCGCCCGCACTGTGGTGCAGATCGCCGCCGCCAAGTGCGCGCTGCCATTTTGGGAGGCCTTCTTTCGTGGCGTGCTGTGCAATGTACTGGTGTGCATGGCGATCTGGATGGCGATGGCCGGGCGCAGTGTGATCGACAAGGCGGTGGCGATCCTGTTTCCGATCTCGGCGTTCGTCGCCGCGGGTTTCGAGCACAGCATCGCCAACCTGTACTTCATCCCCCTGGGTATGCTGCTGCGCGACGGCCTGGCCGACCCGGTGGCCGGCGCCGAGGCGATCGGCTGGGTCGGCATGGCACGCAATCTGGTGCCGGTGATCCTCGGCAATCTGGTGGGCGGCAGCGTGCTGGTGGCGCTGGTCTACCATCTCATCTATCGCCGCGGAGCGCGGGCGCTGTCCTCCTGAACCCCGCTTTCCGGTCACGAATCGCCGCGCCGGGAAAATTGCCGGTGGTCTGCCGTTTTGCTAGCCTCGATTGCGACTGGAGTTTTGTTGCCCCCTGACAAGGTGGTATTGCGACACTAACGACAGGAGCCATCGCCATGACCAACTACGCAGCGCAGATCGCCCGGCTCGGTGCCGGCGAAAGCCTCGAAATCTCCCGCGACGATTTCCGCGCCTCCATCACCGACCCGATCGAGCGCGTGGCCTATCTGCCGCTGGCGCGGCGCCTCGCCGCCCAGGCCGGCTGCAACCTCGATGTCCAGGAAGAGTCGATGGTGTTCCGTAAGAAGCCGCCCAAGAATTGAGCGGCTGACGGTGCCGGCAGCCTCTCAGGGCGAGCCGGCGCCGGGTACGTTGACGCGCACCGTTTCGATCCGCGAGGCGCGCAGACCTTTGCCGATATCCTTCATCTCGCCGGCAAAGGTGAGGCAGTAGAGCGTCCGCAGGTCGGCGCCCCCCAGGGTGCAGGCCACCGCTCGGCGGTCGCCCGAGGAGATCACCTCGGCGATCTCGCCGCCGTCCCGCACCCGCACGAAGGCATTGTTGGCAAAGGCTGCGACCCAGATCGCCCCCTCGGCATCGAGGGTGATGCCGTCCGGCGTGTAGTCGCCCAGATCGGCGAAGGTGCGACGCCCGCTGAGGGTGCCGTCGGCCTCGATCCGGAAGGCGGTGAGGCGCTTGCCCCAGCTCTCGGCGACCACCAAGGTGCGGTTGTCCGGCGTCACCACCGGGCCGTTGGGAAAGTGCAGCTCTTCGGCGACCACGCGTGCCTCGCCCTTCGGCGTGACCAGCACCAGGTTGCCGGGCTTGAATTTGGCACCGGCGAACAGGTCATAGCCCATGCTGCCCACATAGGCGTTGCCGCGGCCGTCCACCACCATGTCGTTGATTTCGCCCTCCACCAGGTGCGCGACGCTGGCGTGCCGTATCAGGCGGCCGTGCTCGACCCGTTGCAGGGTGCGGTCCTTCATCGAGACCACCAGCGGCGTGCCGTCGGGCAGAAAGCCAATGCCGGAGGGCCGGGTGGGCACTTCCACGCAGACGGAACGTTCGCCCTGTTCGGTCAGGGTGTAGACCTTCTTGCCGTTGACGTCCGAGACCCAGAGCTTGCCGAAGCGCCAGCGCGGCCCTTCGAGAAACACGAAATCGTCGGCGAAGACCTGCAGTTGCGGACTGGTCATGGAGACATCCCCGGTTGTTATGAAGTTTGTGCCAGCCTACGGCAAACGAGCGGGCGACCGCCAGCCCCGAATCGGCCATCGGTTGCAATGGCCGCGCGCTCGCGCAGGGCGCTAGACTCGGTCGGTAAAGCTCTGCACCACATCGTTCTCCACCGCGTTGTTCTCCACGACATTCCATAACCACAGAGGAGATCCACCATGAGCAAGAGCCAGGTCGCCATCGCGGCCACCGATACCGCGAACCGCAATCTCGATCGCACCCGTGAATTCTTCAAGGCCTGGGAACGCAAGGACGTCGCCGCCATCGTCGCCGCCTTCGCGCCCGATGGGGTCTACCACAACATCCCCTTCAAGCCGGTGCAGGGCCACGAGCAGATCCGCAAGGCGGTGGAAAAGTTCGTCGCCGCCGGCGACGACATGACTTTCGACCTGCTCAAGGTGGTCTGCGCCGGCGATGCCGTGGTCACCGAACGGGTGGATGGCTGGACCCACAAGGGCGAGCGGCGCTCGCTGCCGGTGATGGGGATTCTGGAGTTCGATGCCGACGGGCGCCTCGCCAGCTGGCGCGAGTACTTCGACGTCAAGGCCTTTCAGGAGGCCAGCGCCTGAACATCAGTCTCCGTTGCTGACCGGGGGCGCGTCGCAGCGGCGGGTGCCCGGTCCCGGCGGCGCTTCCGGCGGTCCGGCGAAGCACTGGGCGATCGCCATCCAGGCGCGCGCCGGCGCGCCGACCACTTGCAGCCCGGTGTCGGCGACGCTGCGCACCTGGGTCACTACCTGGCAGAACTCCACCGCGGTGCCGGTGATGCGGTTGTCCGGCTGGGGCTCGTGCCACTCCCAGCACGCGCCGGAGGGTGCCTCCAGCACCAACCAGGGCGTGGGGCCGGGTTCCGGCAGGCCGCGGTTGGCGAAGGTCCAGCCATAGGTGCGTGCGCCGAGGGTGGCGATGTGCCGGATGCGGTCGGTGTGAGCGCGGTTGATGCCGAGCAGGTCGTAGATCGCCCAGCTGTGCGCCCAGGTCTCCATCAGCCGCGCGGTGGCGAACATGCGGATGCCCATGCTCGGCCCCGCCCAGGCCAGGCGCAGGCCGGGATCGCTGGCCGCGAACAGGGCGCACATGGCGCCGAATTGGTCGTACCATTTCGCCAGCAGCGGCATGCCGGAGAGGCCGTCCAGCCACTGCCGGGTGAAGTCCGCCAGCGTCAGACCGGAGCGCTGCACCCTCGCCATAAAGGCGCGGAACTCGTCGGCGTCGCGATGGGAGGTGATGCCCAGGTGGTCGCCGAAGTACAGGTGCGCGACCACATCGGCGATCGTCCAACCCTTGAACCGGGTGGTGCGCGACCAGTCGGCATCCCGCAAGGTGCCGAGAAAGCGGTGCAGTTCGTCGCCTTCGGCGCGCAGATCCGTGACGACTTGCTGGAGTTCGTTCATGGTGCGGATCGATCCCGGTTGCCGTGGGTGGGGACTAGAGCATGAAGGAGTGGTACGGTCCAGGTGCCGATCGTGGGCGTCCGGCGTGGCTGCGGATTCGCGTTGCCGGTGTGGTCCCAATGCGCAGCCGTCCGGGGGCGGGGTAGAATCTGGCACGAGTTACCCCGTGGTAACATCCGGGCCTTCCGCCTCAAGTACCGGAACCGCTCATGTCCACGCCCGAAGAAGTCGAACAACTTCGCGCCCTGGCCGCCCAGCTCGCCCGCCCCAGCGGCGAGGCCGGTCTGCGGGTAGCGGAGAACATGAATGCTGCCAATGCCCGGTTGGCCGAGCGTGCCATCGCCGCCTTGGACGTGCAACCCGGCCAGCAGGTGGTGGAAGTCGGCCCGGGCAACGGGCAGCTCTCGGCCGCGCTGGTGCAGCGGCTGGGCAAATCCGGCCGCTATACCGCTATCGAATTGGCGCCGGACATGGCGCGGGAATGCCAGGCCCGGCTCGCCGGACTCGGCGCCGCGAAGGTGCAGGTGTTGAATGTCGATTGCCGTTTGGCGGAATTGCCTGCGGCGAGCGTGGACGGCATCTTTGGCACCAATTTCGTCTACTTTCTCGATGAACTGGAGTCCTTCCTGAGCCGCGCCGCGAACTGGCTCAAACCCGGCGGGCGCCTCGTCATCGGCATCCGCTCCAAGGCCAGCATGAGCCGGCTGCCGTTCACGCCCTATGGCTTTCGCCTGCGCGAGTCCGCCGAGATCGCCGCCGCGCTGGCCGGTTGCGGGTTCGAGGAAATCCGCGATCAGTATTTTGACGACGAGGGCGAGCACCGGATCGGCGACCTGACGGTGCGCGTCGATGCGCACATCATCAGCGCCCGCAAACCTTTCTGACAGGGGAGACTGCAACCCATGGGAATCAAGGCCTTCGATCACGCCGCCATTCCGGTCGAGGACATGGACGCCATGCTGGCGTTCTACCGCAAGCTCGGCTGCGAGGTCTCCGAAGACTACGCGCCCATCGTGTATTCGGTGTGCTTCCGCGACAACCGCATCAATTTTCACGCCCCGCAGCTGTGGCACTCGGAGGAATTCACCCTGCGCGGCCCCACGGCGAGGCCCGGCTGCGGCGATTTCTGTTTCGTCTGGGAGGGCGGCGCGGAGAGTCTGGCGGAGCTGATCGCCGCGCTGGAAGTGGAGGTGATCACCGGCCCGGTGGAGCGCCAGGGCGGCCGCGCCGGCGGCACCGGAGTGGGCATGAGCACCTACATCCGCGATCCCGACGGCAACCTGCTCGAGTTCATCGTCTATCCGGATTCCTGATCTGCTGTAAGCGGGGCGTACCAAGCCCCACGCACCGACGGCATGGGCCAAATGCGGCCTCCGTCACAAACCACGTGCGCATTTCTTGACTCAGTTCACACCCGGGCATACCAAGGACGCTGGCTCCCGATCTGTTGTGGAATGACCTCGGGGCCCGGAACCCACGGGTTTCGCCCAGCGCGTTTCGGCAGCGCCCCCAGGGCGAGCACCGGACGCCAACTCTCATAGCCAACCGCAAGGCAAGGAGTCCCCCCATGGCTGGTGAAAAAAGATCCCTCATTGTTTCCGTCCAGGCCCGGTTCGTCGATGTTCCCGACGGCGAACGACCCCAGGCCACGGCCTACGCATTTTCCGCCGATGGCCAATTGTTGACGCAAGCCCCGATTTCCGAAAAAGGCGAAGCCAAACTGGAGCTGCCCGCCGAGCGCACCGCGCGGCTGCGCGTGCTGGTCGGTCCGGCGGCGGAAAAAGAAGAAGTGACCTTTGCCGAACTGCTGCGCCGCGGCGCCGAGGAGCAGCAGCTGCGGATCGATCCGGGAGCTGCGCGTTATGAGCTGCCGTTCGTGATCTATCCGGATATCTGGCGGTGCTGGCTGAAGAGCCTGTGTTTCGTGCGTGGCACCCTGTACAAGCGCGTGCTGATCGGTGGCCAGTACGAAAATTTTCCGGTTTGCAACGCCACGGTGGAGGTGTACGAGGTCGATCCGCTGTGGATCATCCTGCCCAGGCTGCCCGAAATCGACATCGACCGGCTGCGCGACATCGTGCTTGAACGCATTCCGCTGCCGATTCCCGAGCCCATTCCCGGGCCCGATCCGGCACCCTTTGCCCGCGCCGCCATGGCGCAGGCGGTGAGGGCACAGGCCCCTGCTGGCGACCCGGGTCTGGCGCGCGCGCTGCGCCTGATGCCTGCAGCTGGGAGTTTGCGCCAGGCCGCGCAGCTCGGCAGTCGCCTGCAATTCCAGGATAGCCTGCTCAAACACCCGGAAATCCTGCGACCCCTGCTGTGCTGGTTCTATCCGAGGTTCGTCACCATGCAGAAGGTAGCGACCGCCACCACTGACAGCTGCGGCCACTTCCGCACGCTGTTTTTCAAGGGCTGCCACAATCCCGATCAGCCCGATCTGTACTTCAAGGCCAGGCAAAAGCTGTTCGGCTGGCTCGACGTGTACATTTACGCGCCAACACCCATCGCCTGCCACACCCACTGGAACTACCCCTGCGGCACCGAGGTGACGCTCTACACCAAGAGTCCCTGGGCGCATACCTGCGCGCCCTGCCCGCCGGTGGTTGGCCCGCCCGGCAAGAACCGCTGGGTGGCGTTCATGGCCATTGGCGCCCATGGTCTCAACAACATTTATGGCACCGCGACCGACTTGCAGGGGACCGTTACTCCCGCCAATCTCGGTCTCACCCAGGACGGCAGACCCTGGGGCGGGATGCTGCTGCCGCGGCTGGAATTCTCCACCGCGCTGGAAGCGGTCGGCGTCCGCTACTACCAGATCGGTTGGCGCAAGGGTGACAGCGGCAGCTTTCTGCCGCTGACCGGGGAAATTCACCACTATTACCGCCATGACGTCCTCACGCCGGCCGGCAACATGCCGGTGTGGTCACCGGAAAAGTTGGGGCCCGTGGAAGTGGACGACGGGGCCGGCCACAAGGTGCCCCACCTGTTCCGCATCCCCTACGCATCGGTGGCGCCGTCCGGCGTCTGGGACGTGCCGCCGGATATCAACGAGATCCGCGAGCATCTGGCGAGTGCCAGATTTCCCACCCGGGAGATTGCTCCTGGAATGACGTATGACGCCGCCGGCGGTCTCCACGGGGCGGACACCAGCGGCAAGTACCAGCTCGAATTGCGGCTGTTCGATGGTCAGGGTCAACCAGTCGATATCGGTGCGCTCGGCATTGTGTTCGCGGTGCCGAAGGATCCTGACGCGGTAGGAGAAATTCATACCGTGGATGCCGCGAGCCTTGGCCTGGTCAGCGGCAACCGCCTGATCGTCACCCTGCACGTGGACAACAATCCCTGTTACGCAGCGATTGCCGCACCCACCATTGGCGCGGCGACGGCCGATCCTTGCTGTGGGGTGCTTCAGTACCAGCCCGGCGACAGCGTCACCATGGGTTTCACCGCGGCCCATCCCCATGGCTTCGCACGCTACGCCTTCAGTGTGGTTCGCGGCGCCAATCCGGTGATCTCAGAAGGCTGGACCCCGGTGAACGCCAGCAGCAGCCCGATCGTCAAGACCGTGGATTTTCTGATGAATCACAACTTGCCCGCGGGTTGTGCCGCCGACGGCTGCAAGGTGGCCGGCTTCAGTGAAAATCTGTACGTGGATTCGCTGGCCACCGATGGTTGGGGCAGCGAGCTGGGTTACGACGCCAGTGCGGTGCGCGCGTTTGTGCTCGCCAAAAACTGATCGCAGATAATGCTCATCAGCCAGTCTGGGGATCCCAGGCTGGCTTTCTGCCCGCCCCCGGTCGTGGTGACCGTCTCCTGTCTATAATCGGTGCCGACCAAACCAATGCGGAGCCCGGTCCCGCAGAGCCGGCAGGAGGAAATCCCCATGCGCGACGTGATGATCGGCGGCACCGGCATGACCCGGTTCGGCAAGTACCCTGATGCCAGCATCCGCAGTTTGGTGCAGGAGGCACTCAAGGAGGCGCTGGGCGATGCGCACATCGGCCCCGCGGACGTGGAGACCGTATTCTTCGGCAATGCCGCCGCCGGCCTGCTGACCGGGCAGGAGATGATCACCGGCCAGGTGGCGCTGCGCGACAGTGGCCTGCTCGGCAAGCCCATCATCAATGTCGAGAACGCCTGCGCCTCGGCCTCCAGCGCCGCGCACCTGGCCTGGTTGTCGGTGGCCTCGGGACAGGCCGAGGTGGCGCTCGCCATCGGCGCCGAGAAGATGACCCACGCGGACAAGAGCGTGCCCTTCCGTGCCCTGATCGCGGCCATGGACCTGGAGGAGATCCGCGCCGAGACCGGCTCCGACGATCCGCTCACCGCGGGCAGCGCCCCGGGCCGCTCGGGGTTCATGGATATCTACGCCGGCAAGGCGCGCAAGTACATGCAGCAGACCGGCGCCACCATCGAGGACTTCGCGCGGGTAGCGGCGAAGAGCCATCACTTCGGCTCCCTCAATCCCAAGGCGCAGTTCCAGGGCGGCATGAGCTACGAGGAGATTCTGGCCGGACGCACCATCATTGACCCGCTCAAGCTCGCCATGTGTTCGCCCATCGGCGACGGCGCCGCGGTGCTGGTGTTCTGCTCCGCCGACTTTGCCCGCGCCCGCGGCCTGGATGCGGTGCGGGTGGGTACCATCACGCTGGTGTCCGGGCTGCCTGGCGGCGAATCCTGCAACGCGCGCGCGGCGGCCAAGGCCTATGCTGCGGCCGGCGTCGGCCCCGAGGATATCGACGTGGTGGAACTGCACGATGCCGCTTCGCCCGCCGAACTCATCTATGTCGAGGAGCTGGGCCTGTGCGGCCCCGGCGAGGGCCTGCGCCTGCTCCACGATGGCGACCTGGCGCTGGGCGGCCGCATCCCGGTCAACACCAGCGGCGGCCTGGTCGCCAAGGGCCATCCGGTGGGCGCCACCGGCTGCGCCCAGATCGTTGAGATCGCCGACCAGTTGCGCGGTCGCTGCGGCGCCCGCCAGGTCGCGGGCGCGCGGGTGGCCATGGCCCAGAACGGCGGCGGCTGGATCGGCGACGACACCGCGGCGACCACGCTCACGATTCTCATGAAATAAAAGCCGGCGACCGCCGCGATAGATCGACGACCACCCAACAACTACCACGATCACAGGGGGCAACACCATGGCGAGCATCGAACAACGCCTGCAACTACTCGAAGACAAGGACGAGATCCGCGAGCTTACCGCGCGCTACTGCTACGCGGTGGTGGCCCAGGACGGCCGCGCACTGCTCGATATGTTCACCGCCGACGGCGAATTCCACATGGGCCAGAATTCCTGGCGCGGCCAGACCGAGCTGAGCAAGCTCTACGTCGATCAGGTCGGCAGCATCGGACCCAAGCCCTTCATCCAGAACCACGTCATCCAGGTCGACGGCGACCGCGCCACCGGCAACTGCGCGGTGGAGATCCGGGTGGTCGAGAAGGGCGAGTCGGTGACCGCCTGCGGCCACTACGACGACCAGTATCAGCGGGTGAACGGCCGCTGGAAATTCGCCAAGCGGGTGTTCCACCTCTACCACTGGGCCAAGCTCGCCGAGGGCTGGGCTGGCGCAAGCGCGGGGCCGAACCTGAAGTAGGCTGCGCCCCCAACCGTTAGGCGGGAGCCCCGCCCTCCACCTGCACCCGCCTTCCCCAGCACCCGGCCAGGGTCGCTACCAGCGTGGCGGCAGTGGGCAGGGTCTCGGCCAGTGCCGGCCGCGCACCGGCGAGCACGGCGAGCCGACCGGTGAGGTCGGCGCCGTCCAGGGTGGCGCGGGCGCTGCGCAGCGCGGCGGCGTCGGCCAGCTCCGGGGCACTGAAGCCACATTCCAGACCGGTTTCGATCTCCTCCGCCAGCACCGGCGCCGCCCGACGCTGGTCGAGCCACAGCCACCACAGGCCGATGCCGGCGGCGTATTCGATTTCGCTGTGCAGCGCGTAGCCGGGCTCGGGGGCATTGCGCAGGCGCCGGGACAGGCGGCCGAGCAGGGGGTGGGCGAGCAGGTCGGAGAGCGTCTCCACCGCGGCGCTCTGGGCGCTGGCGAAGGGCAGCAGCCACAGGCAGCCATCCGCGGCGGTGATCGCGGCGCGACCGGGGACTGTGGGCAGGAGCGGTGGTGGGGGCTCGATGATGGCGTCAGCGCCGAGCCCGGCCAGGGGCGCG
Source organism: Pseudomonadales bacterium (assembly GCA_020847115.1). Lineage (GTDB taxonomy): Bacteria > Pseudomonadota > Gammaproteobacteria > Pseudomonadales > Porticoccaceae > JAGPUQ01. The sequence continues at coordinate 29,905 of JADLCO010000117.1, forward strand.
GCCACGGCGCGCAGCGCCGTGGCGTCCACCCGACCGGCCGCCGTCAGCACCAGCCGCGAGCGGCACAGCAGCCGCGCACGGAAACGCTCCACTACCTCGCGCCCGGCGCCGGGTGCCACCACCAGGGACCGCGCCAGCGGATGATCGCCGAACGCGGCGCGCAGTGCCGCCAGCTCCCAGTCGTCCCGAACTTTGGCGGCGGCGCGTTCGGCGGCGAGCACGCGGGTTTCGCCGGCGATGGCGGCCGCATCCGGCAGCGGCGCGGCCAGAGCGCCGGCCAGCGCGGCGATGAATTCGGGCGCCTGGGTGGCAGGCAGCAGGGCGTGCCACACCGTCCACTCGCGTCCGCTCTGTCCGTTGACGGCACCGCCCCAGCGCGCCACGCGGTGGCGCGGCAGGGCATCGCACACCAGATGCTCGAGCAGGTGGGCGGCGCCGGCCTCGTCGGCGCCTTCGTGCAGCCGGCCGGCGCGCCACCACAGCGCCACCGCAGCGACCTCGGCCGGCGCCGCCGGTGCGGTGCGGATGGCGATGGCGCCATCATCCGGCGCGGGTTCGTGCGCCATCAGGAGGCATCCGTTCGGACAGGTGCCCGATTCCGGGGCAGAAAGGTTGTCGTGGTGACCGGGTCGTGCCCGATCGTCGTGGCTTGCGCAGGACTGCCGCCGTGGGCGGAGTGGTGGCATGGCCCGTGCTTGGCTTCATCGCGGAGCGGGAGGGTCGATGGCGTCGCGGCCATTGTCCCACGCGATCACGTGAAGACAACTAGGGTTCCGGCCTCTGCGGAGGCGACTGGTCCGAGGGTTGTCGGCCCCAGTGGGGTTGCACCGGCGGGACAAAAGCCCGGGAGGACCAGATGGCCCTCGCGCGCCCCACCGAACCCACTGGAGGATCCGCCATGTTCCACCGTCTCTCGTTCGTTGCGCTGTTTGTTGTCTCGTTGGTGACCGGCGCTGTCGCGCAGGCAGCTCCAGTGCGCGTCGGCGTCAGTGACTGGCCGGGCTGGGTGGCCTGGTACGTCGCCAAGGGAAAAGGGCTGTTCGAAAAATACGGCGCCGAGGTGGAACTGGTGTGGTTTCCCAACTACACGGACTCCATCCAGGCGCTCTCCGCCGGCCAGCTCGATGCCAACTCCCAGACCTGGAGCGACACGCTGGCGCCGCTCGCCGCCGGCGTGCCGCTCAAGGTGGTGCTGGTCAACGACAACTCGGCAGGCAACGACGCGCTCCTGGTAGGTCCGGAGATCAAGAGCTTTGCGGATCTCAAGGGCAAGCCGGTCGCGCTTGAGGAGTTCAGCATCTCCCATTTCGTGCTCGCCACCGCACTGGCCAAAAACGGCATGGCGCTGGGTGACGTCAAGGTCACCAACCTCAGCGCCGGGGATGCGGCCGCGGCCTTTCTCGGCGGGCGCGTGCCGGCCACTGTGGTCTGGAA
>JADLCO010000118.1 GCA_020847115.1 Pseudomonadales bacterium
CGCCGTGAAAGCGGCGCCCTGGCCGCGGGCCACGGCGTCGTTGTAGCGCACCGCACCCGGCAGGCTGAAGGGCGGCACCAGCTTCTTGAGCTTGCGCACCACCAGGTTGACGATCATGCCCTTCAGGCCGCCCAGCCGATCGCCCATGGTCGCCAGCACCACGTGCTTGACCGACGTGCTGGCGAGGCACTGTTGCAGCGTGGCCGCAAAGTTTTCCAGGATGACAATGGCCTTGGCGCCGGAGTCCTTGAGCTGGTGCTCCAGCTCGCGCGCGGTATACAGCGGGTTGACGTTGACCACCACATAGCCCGCGCGCAGCACCGCCGCCACCGTGGCCGGGTACTGCGGCACGTTGGGCATCATGATGGCCACGCGGTCACCGCGCTGCAGGCCCAGGCCCTGCAAATACGCCGCCAGTGCACGGCTTTCGGCGTCGGTCTCGGCGTAGCGGATGTCCTTGCCCATGAAGCTGTAGGCCACGCGGTCGGCGTACTTGCCGAAGGCCTCCTCGATCAGCGCCACCAGCGAGGTGTACTGGGCCGGATCGATGTCCGCCGGCACGCCCTTCGGGTAGCCGCTCAACCAGATTCGTTCCGTCATGACGTTGCCCCTTCCGTGAAGCGCTTGAAAAATCAATGAGTGCAACCGATTGTGACCGCATGGCCCGGCCAAAACCGCGATGCGGGTTTGCGCTGGCACAAGAAAACCGGGCGGGCGCTGGCGGGCCCGGGCGCCCCGGCTGGTGCATTCACTCGATCGCCTTGCCGATTTCCTCGACCACCTTCTTGGCGTCGCCAAACACCATCATGGTCTTGTCCATGTAGAAGAGCTCGTTGTCCAGGCCAGCGTAGCCGGCGGCCATGGATCGCTTGTTGACGATCACCGAGCGCGCCTTGTACGCCTCGAGGATGGGCATGCCGTAGATCGGGCTGCCTTTCTGCAGCGCGGCGGGATTGACCACGTCGTTGGCCCCCAGGATCATCGCCACGTCGGCCTGGCCGAACTCGCCGTTCACGTCGTCCATCTCGAAGACCTGATCGTAGGGCACTTCGGCCTCGGCCAGAAGCACGTTCATGTGGCCGGGCATGCGTCCCGCGACGGGATGAATCGCGTACTTCACGTCGATGCCCTTGGCCACCAGCTTGTCCACCATCTCCTTGACGGCGTGCTGGGCGCGTGCCACGGCCAGGCCATAGCCCGGCACGATGATGACGCTGTCGGCGTTGCTCAGCATGAAGGCCACGTCGTCGGGGCTGCCGCTCTTGACGGGGCGCTGCTCCTGTGCGCCCCCGGCAGCGGCGGCCTCCCCCCCGAAGCCGCCCAGGATGACGCTGAGAAAGGCCCGGTTCATCGCCTTGCACATGATGTAGGAGAGGATCGCGCCCGAGCTGCCCACCAGCGAGCCGGCGATGATCAGCATGCTGTTTTCCAGCGAGAAGCCGATGCCCGCCGCCGCCCAGCCCGAGTAGCTGTTGAGCATCGAGATCACCACCGGCATGTCGGCGCCACCGATCGGGATGATCAGCGTCACGCCGATCACGAAGCCCAGCAGGCACACCAGCGCGAAATCGAGCGCGCTTTGCGAATGCCAGAAACCGTAGATGAAGAACACCGCCGCCAGGCCCAGCAGGAGGTTGAGCCAGTGCTGGCCGGCAAACTGCACGGGAGCGCCCTGGAACAGCCGGAACTTGCTCTTGCCCGATAGCTTGCCCCAGGCAATGACCGAACCGCTGAAGGTCACCGCGCCGATGTAGGCGCCCAGCGCCAGCTCGATGCGGTTGCCCCCCGGAATCGCCTCGCCCGCCTGCTGGGTGATGCCCAGCGCGAGCGGCTCGGCCACGGTGGCGGCGGCGATGCACACCGCCGCCAGGCCGATCATGCTGTGGAAGAACGCGATCAGCTCGGGCATCTGGGTCATCTCGACCGTGTTGGCGCGCCAGGTGCCATAGGCGCCGCCGACGACCAGGCCCAGCAGCACCCAGGCCAGGCCGACGATGTGGCCGTGCGAGGCGATCAGCGCCGCCGTCGTCAGCATGGCGATCGCCATGCCCGCCATGCCGGCCATGTTGCCGCGGATGGCGGTGGTGGGGTGCGACAGGCCCTTGAGCGCGTGGATGAAGCAGATGCTGGCCAGCAGGTACAGCAGGGTGACGAGGTTCATGCTCATGCCGGGTGCTCCTTACTTGGCGGCGCCGGCCTTGGCCGGACGCTCCTTCTTCTTGAACATCTCGAGCATGCGGCGCGTGACCAGAAAGCCCCCGAAGATGTTGACCGCGGCCAGCGCCATCGCCGCCACGCCCATGAACTTGCCGAATGCGCCCTCGGTCTGGGCGGCCGCCAGCATGGCACCGACCACGACGATGGCCGAAATCGCGTTGGTGACGGCCATCAGCGGCGTGTGCAGCGCCGGCGTCACGGTCCACACCACGTGGTAGCCGACGTAGATCGCCAGCACGAAGATGATCAGGTTGGTGATGGTCAGCGATACCATTTCCATGGTTGGACTCCTCGGGAAACGTTGATTGCGTCGTGCGCGGTGCCGATGCCCGCTGGCCGGCGGGTCGGCCTCATGTCTTGCGCGTCACCGCGCCGCCCTGCGCCATCAGGCAGGCGGCGACGATGTCGTCTTCCGGGTCGACGCGGAAGGTGGCGGGTGGCTCGCCCTTGGCCGCCGGCGGCAGCACGAGCTTCAGGAAATCGAGCACGTTGCGCGCGTACAGCTGCGAGGCGTCGGCGGCCACCAGCGAGGCGAGGTTGGTTTCGCCGACGATGACCACGCCGTGGCGGGTGACGGTCTGATCGGCCA
>JADLCO010000119.1 GCA_020847115.1 Pseudomonadales bacterium
CCGGCGGGGACGTTCACCCGGCCGATGCAGGACAAGATCAAGGAATCGCTCTTTTCGATGCTGCTGTCGCTCGACGTCGATGCCGACCGCGTAGCGGATATCTACGCCGGCACCGGCAGCATCGGGATCGAGGCGATCTCGCGCGGGGCGAGCTGGTGCGATTTTGTGGAGCAGAACGCGGCGGCCAGCAAGGTGGTGCTGAAGAACATCGAGCGCTGCCACTTCGAGGGGCGCGCCCAGGTTCACCGCACCGATGCCAGCACCTTCATCGCGCGGCAGCGGGAACCGTACGATCTGATCTTTCTCGATCCGCCCTACGCCGATCCGGAAATCCCGAACGTACTGCGGCAACTGGCGGCATCATCGCTGATACAATCAGGAACGATCGTCGCGATCGGACACTCACCGCGCGTCGAACTGCCGGACGACATCGGCCGGCTGGGACGCCTGCGGTTGCGCTGCCATGGCGACAGCTGCTTTTCGATCTACGAAGCTGATCTGCCGGCGGTGGAGACCGCAGAGGACGGGCATGAGGCGAGCAATCTACCCGGGGAGCTTTGATCCGATCACGCTCGGGCACATGGATGTCGCGTTGCGCGCCGCCAGTCTCTTCGATGAGCTGGTGATCGCCGTCTACTCGGGCTCGGACAAGCCGAACGCCCTCTTCACGCCGGATGAGCGGGTGCGCCTGGCCGAGATCGCCGTGGCCGATTATCCGAACATTGTGGTCGATCGCTTCAGCGGTCTGAGCGTCGATTACGTCCGCGAGCGGGGCTCAAGTATCATTGTGCGAGGGCTGCGGGCGGTGTCCGATTTCGAATACGAGTTCAAGCTGGCCCACATGAACGATCACCTGGCGCCTGAAGTCGAGGTCGTCTGCCTGATGACCTCATCGCGCTATTCGTTCATCAGCTCCAGCCTGATTCGCGAAGTGGCGCTGCTCGGCGGCGATATCAGCGGGCTGGTTCCCGATCACGTACGGGACGCTCTGCGCGAGCGAGTCGCGTCGCGCAGTCGCGTTGGATAACAGGTAGCAAGCAGCAGGCAGTCAGGTAGGGGCATGGACGAGAACGATCAGCAACCGCTCCAGGCAATTGACCTGAACTACCTCATCGACGATCTCGCCCAGATCGTGGCGGAAGCGAACCGTGTCCCCTTCAGCAACAAGGTGATGGTGGAAGAGGTGCAGGTGGTCCGGATCGTGGACCAGATGCGCGCCGCCATCCCGAGCGAATTCATCCAGGCGCGCAAGGTGCTGCGCGAGCAGGCGAAGATCATCCGAAACGCCCAGCACGAAGCCGAGGAAATCCTTCAGAATGCTCGCAATCGGGCCGAATACCTCCTGTCCCAGCATGGTCTCCTGCTGGAAGCGCAGCAGCGAGCCGAGCGGATGCTCGAAGAAGCCCGCATCTACCAGCAGCGCGCCCAGAACGACATTGATCGCTACGGTCTCCAGCGGCTGCAGCAGGTGGAAGACGCCCTGCGCGAATCGATGCGGATCATGAGCGGCTCCTTTGACGACGCGGTCGCCAGCATCCAGGACGCGCGCGACCGCGTGCTGCCGGCCGAGGGCGAGGAGCAATAGAAGCTATGAGCTATGAGCTATTAGCTAACGGCTCACCGCTCTTGTTCGTGGTGCGGGCGGCATCCGGACCGGGGCTGCTCCCGTATGGTATGAGGCGATGGTGAGTTGTTCCTCATCACCAAGGATGATCCCCATGTTTTTCGATTTTCTCCGTCCAAAAATGGTGGCGAAGGCTGAGGCGCTGACCGGTCGGGATGCGCCCGCGTTCGCGATTCCGACGACGCATGCGGCACTCGGCACGCCGATTCAGGGACCGTTTCCGGCCGGGACCGAAACGGCCATCTTCGGCATGGGCTGCTTCTGGGGCGCCGAGCGGATCTTCTGGCAGACGCCGGGTGTTTACAGCACGGCGTCGGGCTACGCCGGCGGTTTCACCCCGCATCCGACCTACAAGGAAGTTTGCAGCGGTCAGACCGGGCACGCCGAAGTGGTGCTCGTCGCCTTCGACCCCGCGAAGATCAGCTATGAATCGCTTCTGAAGCGCTTCTGGGAAGCCCACGATCCCACCCAGGGGATGCGCCAGGGCAACGATGTCGGCACTCAGTACCGCTCGGCGATCTACTGCTACGGCGAACAGCAGTTGCAGGAGGCACTGGCGAGCCGCGACGCCTACCAGGCGAAGCTGAAAGCCGCTGGGCTGAGCGCCGTCACCACCGAGATCCGGTTGGCGCCCGAATTCTACTACGCCGAGTTCTACCACCAGCAGTATCTGGCCAAGAATCCCGCCGGCTACTGCGGATTACGAGGCACCGGAGTGTCCTGTGGTTGAAGGGGCGAGTTCGACAGAGGGCCCCGAACTACCCACCACACGGGTGGTAGTCGAACGGGACTGGGTCGATTACAACGGCCACATGAATCTGGCGTTCTATGTGCTGGCCTTCGACCGTGCCACCGATCATTTCTACGACCGACTCGGCATCGGCCTTGCGTACCGCGAGCAGATGCAGAGCTCGATGTTCACCCTCGCCATCAACGTCGACTACCTGCGCGAGGTATTCGCCGGGGACCGCCTCCGCATCAGCACCCAGTTGCTCGACAGCGACGCCAAGCGGATGCGCTATTTTCACCAGATGTATCAGGGCGACGACAGCGCGCCGGTGGCCACCAACGAATGCCTGGCGGTGCACGTCGACATGAACAGCCGGCGCAGCGCGCCCTATCCTCAGGCCACCCGCGAGCGCATCGACGCCCAGCTCGCCGCACACCGGCGGTTGCCGGTGCCGGAGCGCGCCGGCCGGGTGCTCGGGGTTCGTGCCCAGGCGCCTGGGCGGTAGCAACTGACGCTGCCACGACAAGCCATGCGGACGACCTATCGCCGGTACGCCCGCGACCAACTGCCGGCGCTGGTGAAGGAGGCCGAAGCCAAGGATGTAGCCGAGGATGCGCAGCACGGTGCGGATCTAATGTGGTGACGCCAGCGAGGATGACTTCGCGGTGCTGGATGCGCGGCAATTCGCGGCGTGCATGGCGTTCGGGATCTATAATCGTGTTCCCATCGCCTCAGGGGTCCGCCATGTTCATCGCCATGAATCGCTTTCGCATCGCCCCCGGCCGCGAGGCCGAATTCGAGGAGCTGTGGCGGAGCCGCGAGAGCCATCTCGCCGGGGTGCCCGGATTTCGCGAGTTTCACCTGCTGCGCGGCCCGGGCACGGCCGAACACACGCTGTTTGCCTCGCATTCGGTGTGGGAGTCGCGCGCGGCGTTCGAGGGCTGGACGCATTCGGAGGCTTTCCGCAAGGCGCACGCCAATGCCGGCGGCGCCAACCGCAGCCTGTACCTGGGGCCGCCGCAACTGGAGTGTTTCGAGGTCGTCCTGTAAGTGCCGGGCAGGCTGGCTACGCGACGGCCCCACAGCCGCTGCTCAGAACCAGTCCTTGCGCTTGAAGTACAGGACCATGGCACCGGCGGTCACCGCCATGATCAGCAGCGCCAGCGGATAGCCGAGATACCAGTTCAGCTCCGGCATCGCAAAGGGGCTGGCGTTTGGGTTGCCGTTGCCGAAATTCATGCCGTACACCCCGGCGATGAAGGTCAGCGGCATGAAGATGGTGGCGATCACGGTGAGCGTGCGCATCACGTCGTTCATGCGGTAGCTCAGGCTCGATAGATAGATGTCCATCAGGCTGGTGACCATGTCACGGTAATTTTCCAGCAGGTCCATCACCTGGATGGCGTGGTCGTGGCAGTCGCGCAGGTAGGTGGCGGTGTGGGCATCGATCAGATCGTCGTCCTCGCGCAGCAGGGCGCTGACCAGATCGCGCTGCGGCCACAGCATGCGGCGCAGCATCAGCAGGTCGCGGCGCAAGCGGTGGATGGCGGCCACCACGGAGCGGTCGGGGTTTTCGAGCACCGCCTGTTCGACGCTCTCGATGCGCTCGCCGAGGCGCTCCAGTACCGGAAAGCCGGCATCGATCACCAGATCGAGCACGGCATAGAGCAGATAGCCTGCCGGATAGCCGCGGATCAGGCTGGACTCGGTGAGCAGGCGCTTGCGCACCGGCTCGAACGGGTCCTCGTCGCCGGTCGCAAAGGTGACCAGCCAGCTGGCGCCGAGGAAGCAGCTGATCTGGTCGAGGTGGATGTCGTCCCCGCTCAGGCGCGGCAGCGCCGCAATCAGGAAATAATGCTCCGGAAGCGGATCGAACTTGGGCCGCTGGCCGGTGTTCTGCACGTCCTCCAGGGCGAGCGGGTGCAGGCCGTAACACTTGCCCAACTGCTTGAGCTGCGCCGGGGTCGGCGTGCCCTGGACGTGAATCCAGGTGACCAAAGGCGCCTCGCGACACGGCGCGCAGTCGTCCGGCGAGTGGACCGGGATCTCCCGGCACTGGCCGGCGTCGTACTCCAGCCGCCGAATCTGCGCCGCTGCACCCGCTGCGGCGGGCAACAAGGTTCCAGGCGGGGTGCCCGGTGGATGGTAGCGTTTGACGATCTTGCGCATGGCCGGTGCTCCGAAGGTGCGGCCATGGTAGCCAAGTTTGCGCGCTGGCTGACCATCCAGTCTTGCGCGGAGCGGTCCGGCAGCCTCATAAAATCGGCTAACCTGCCGTAACCCGTGCTGCCGCTATCAGGTGCCCATCATGCCAATCTGTTCAGTCATGCAGGCCCGCTCAACCATGCAGGAAACTCCCGCGTGTCGAATTCCGTAGAGCTGGAACAAGCCAGAGAAACCCTCGCCGAAGCCTTCCGCATCCTGGCGGCCGAGCCCGTCGTGCCACGTGACAGCAGCGGCGTTCGCTACGTTGACTGCGAAGCCTGGGCGCTGCACCTGCTGGTGGGTGGCAGCGCGCCGGGATTGGCCAAGACTGCGGAAGCCGATCAACGCCAGTGGGGACAAGCCCGTCTGGCACTGCGTGCCTTGCGGCAGGAGGAACGCTCCTGCGTGCGCCAGCGCGAGCGGGAGTTGACCAGTCTGGCGGGCGATCTGCTCAGCGGTTTGCGTGAGGCAGGACTCAGCGCAGGACAATCGGCGGCCGCTGTGGATCACGGCCTGCAACAGGTTCAGGAGCTCATTGCCACCGGCGATCTCCAGCGCGTACGCACCGGCTTCATGCAGTTGGCCGCGCGATTGCGCGAAGAGATCGCCGCGCAGCGCGAGGCACTCGATCGCCAACTGGA
>JADLCO010000120.1 GCA_020847115.1 Pseudomonadales bacterium
GGGGGTAACTCATGGCGCAAGCCACCCTGTTCAGCAATGCGCGCCTGATCGACGTGGTCGAGCGGCGGGTGCGCAATGGCGTCTCCATCCTGGTCGAGGGTGAGCGCATCGCGCGCGTCGCCGACGGCCGGCTGCTGGTCCCGGGCGCGGTCGAGATCGATCTCGATGGCAAGACGGTGATGCCGGGGCTGATCGACACCCACGTCCACACCGTGATGATGGACGCCGAGAGCTTTCCGCTGTTTCTCGCCGCCGGGGTGACCACCGCGCGCGATGTCGGCGGCCGTCTTGATCTGGTGCTGAAAAATCGCGCCGACCTCAATTCCGGCGCCAAGCTCGGCCCGCGCCTGTTCGTGTGCGGACCGCTGCTCGACGGCCCGGGCGCGAGCTTCGAAAACCCCGGCTTCACCATCATGCTCGACCGTGTCGATTCGGTCGCCGCGGTGCCGGCCAAGATCGGCGAGCTGCTCGCCGCCGGGGTCGATGGCATCAAGTGCTACTTCACCATGACCGCGGATATCGTCCGCGAGGTGATCCGCTTCGTCGGCAAGCGCGTGCCGGTAACCGGCCATCTGGGCTATTGCTCGTCGATGGACGCCATCGAGGCCGGTATCGACGGCCTCGAACACGTGTGGATCTCGCCCTACAACGATCTCTGCGCGCTCAACATGCGCTTTGGCCGCGACGCCTCGATGATGAAGCGCGAGTTCTGGACCCAGACCCTGGCCGGCTGGGAAGGCATGGATTTGAGCGGCCCGCGCGCCCGCGCCTGGTTCGCCGCCATGGTCGACAAACAGGTGCACATGGGCACCACCCTGGATCTGCTGTGGACCGCCAAGGCCGGCGTCGAGGGCAGCCTGCGCGATGCCGACCGCACTCTAATCCCACCCGCGTGCGTGGCACGGCAGGCGAAGATGAAGAAATTCCTCGGCGACCGCCCGGACTGGGACATCCATCCCGGCTTCTACGAAGTGGGCGAGGGCAGCCGCGCGCTGGAGAAGCATCAGGAGGTGGTGCGCATCCTCCACGAATCCGGCGGCCGCGTGGTGGGCGGCACCGACTGTGGCGCCATGGCCTATCCGCCGCCGGGCTTTGCCCTGCTGCGCGAGATCGAACTGCTCGCCGACGCCATCGGCACCATGTCCGCCCTGCGCGCCGTCACCCATACCGCGGCCAGCTATCTGCGTGCCGAGCGCGACATCGGTGCGGTGGCCGCCGGCCGCTACGCCGATTTCCTGGTGCTCGGCGGCGACCCGATCCGCGACGTGCGCGAGTTGCGCAGCCTGGAGCAGGTTTATCGCGGCGGCGTCGCCCATCGGCCCGAGGAATTGATTGCCAGCGTGCCGCGCCACGAGCCGGCCGGGCTGCACTGAATTCCTTCACCACCACTTCTGGAGATTTGCCATGAACAGAGGCCACGCCCTCATCACCGGCGCCATCGGCGGGCTGGGCACCGCCATGACCAAGCGGCTGGTCGCCAACGGCATTCCCGTGATCGGCTGCGACCGCAAGACGCCCGCGGAGCTGGAAGCCTGGCGGCAGCAGGCGCTGACCCCGGAGGAAGCCGCCAAGGTGACGCTGTTTCCGCTGGACGTCACCAAGGAGGAACAGGTGGACCAGCTCGCCGCCGAGCTGAAAAACCGCGGCATCCACGTCGCCTATCTGGTCAACAACGCCGGCATCCAGGGCTACGGCAAACCCTGGGAACTGGACACCAAGACCCACGACCGCGTCATCAAGGTCAACATCAACGGCACCTTCTTCTGCAGCCGCGCCTTTTCCAAGGCGATGGTGGACGCCGGCTTCGGCCGCATCGTCAACTTCGCCTCGCTGGCGGCCTACACGCCGCCCGCCGGACAGGCCTGCTATGCCGCCGCCAAGGCCGGCGTGCTGGGCTACACCCATTCGATCGCGCTCGATCTCGCCCAGTATGGCGTCACGGTCAACGCCCTCGCCCCGGGCCTGATCATGCACGAGGGCCTTAAGGGCGTGATGCCCGACCACGTGTACGAAACCATGCTCCGCCATGTGCCCATGCGCCGCGCCGGCAAGCCCCATGAAATCGCCGCCACCGTGGCCTTCCTGCTGTCCGAGGATTCCTCCTACATCACCGGCCAGACCTTCCACGTCAACGGCGGGCTGTATATTCCCGGCTGACAGATCCCCGGTTGACAGATCCCCGGTTGACCCACAGCGACGAGGTAACCGCCATGAGCAAACTGCTATTCGGCACCGGACTGCGCACCGTCGCCGACACCGCGAACTACGCCCGGCGCGTCGAAAACCTGGGTTTCGATGTGCTCGGCTGCGGCGAACACGTGATGTTCCACGGCCCCATCGGCAATACCTTCATCCAGCTCGCCGCCGCGGCCGGCGCCACCGAGCGCATCAAACTGATGAGCACCATCGCCCTGCTGCCGCTGTACCCGGCGACGCTCGCCGCCAAGATGGGCGCGGTGCTGGACGTGGTGTCCGGCGGCCGCTACCTGTGCGGGATTGGCATCGGCGGCGAATTTCCCAAGGAGTTCGAGGCTTGCGGCGTTCCCGTGAACGAGCGCGGCCCGCGCACCACCGAGGCCATGCAGGTGATCCGCCGCCTGTGGAACGAGCGCGACGTGACCTTCCACGGCCGCTTCAATACCCTCAACGGCATCACCCTGGATCCGCCGCCGGTGCAGCAGCCCGGGCCGCCGCTGTGGGTGGCGGGCCGCAAGGAGGCCGCGATGCGCCGCGCGGCGCTGTACGGCGACGGCTGGATGCCCTACATGTACGCCCCGGAGCAGCTCGCCGACAGCATCGCCACCATCACCAAATTGCGCGCCGAAAATCCGGTAGCGTCGAATGACTTCAACCACGGCATCTTCATTTTCTCCGCGGTGCATCGCGATGCCGAGGTGGCGCGCAAGATGGCGGCCGAGCGCCTCGGCCGCCAGTACGCGCAGAATTTCGACAACCTGGTGGGCAAGTACGCATTGATCGGCACGCCCGCCGACTGCCGCAAACGGCTGCGCGAATACGTGGATACCGGCGCCAGCCTGTTCATGCTCACCCCGGCCTGCCCGGACGAGTACATCGACGAGAACATCCGCCTGCTGGCGGAGGAAGTGATTCCCGAATTTCGCTGAATTGCGTTTTTCGTTTGGTAAATTTTCATTTCATTTTTTCGCACAACTTACAGAGGAGCACGCACATGGGTAACCGACTGCAGGGCAAGATCGCTATCATCACCGGCGGTGCACGCGGCATCGGCGAGGCGCACTCGCGCCTGTTCGCCGCCGAGGGCGCCAAGGTGGTGGTCACCGACATTCTCGATAAGGAAGGCCAGGCCACCGCGGCCGCGATCAAGGCCGCGGGCGGCGATGCCGTGTTCATGCACCACGATGTCACCAAGGAGGCGGACTGGGCGCGGGTGGTCGCGGACACGGTCAAGCAGTACGGCGGCCTCACCACGCTGGTCAACAACGCCGGTTTCGCCAATCTCAAGGGCGTGGAGGAAGAGACACTCGAAGGTTTCAACAACATCGTCGCGGTCTGTCAGACCGGCGTCTGGCTGGGCATGAAGGCGGCGATGCCGGCGCTGAAGAAGTCCGGCAACGGCGCCATCGTCAACATCTCCTCGCTGTACGGCATCATCGGCACGCCCAGCATGATCTCCTACCACGGCGCCAAGGGCGCGGTGCGGCTGATGACCAAGTCGGCGGCGCTCGAGTACGCCAAGCAGGGCGTGCGGGTGAATTCGGTGCACCCCGGCATCATCGAGACGCCGCTGGCAATGACGCTGGCGCCGGAATATCTCGACGCCATCACCGCGACCACCCCCATGGGCCGCCGCGGCAAGCCCATCGACATCGCCACCATGTCGCTGTTCCTGAGCTCGGACGAGGCGGCCTTCATCACCGGTGCCGAGTTCGTGGTCGACGGCGGTTGGGGCGCGCAGTAACGAAATCGACGGCCGCAGTACCCCGGGCCAGCGACCGCCGGCCCGACGGCTACCGCCCCGGACGTCCGTCCGGGGCGCTCGTTTTTCGCACGCGGGGAATCCCCATTGGGCGCTGATCAATCCTTTCGCGCCGGCGCGATCGTCGTCGCCACGCTGTTTTGCACCCTCGGCCTGTTGTATGGGATCTGGTATTCCTATGCCGTCTTCCTGGTGGCGCTGATCGAGCACTTCGGCTGGTCGCGGGCCATCACCGCCGGCGCCATGTCGGTGTTCATCCTCATCCACGGCAGCTTCGGGCCCTTGGCCGGCCGCCTGGTGGAGCGCTTCGGGCCGCGACGACTGATGCTCACCGGCAGCTTCGTGGTCGCCAGCGGGCTCTGCCTCACCTCCCTGGTCGAACAATGGTGGCAGCTCTACCTCAGCCTGGGCGTGGTTACCGCGATAGGTCTCGGTGCCTGCGGCTGGGTGCCCTCGGTGATCCTCACCGAGAAGTGGTTCCCGGCGCGCATGGGCACCGCGCTCGGCATCGTCACCGCCGGCATCGGCGTCGGCATCTTTGCCGTGGTGCCGCTGGTCAACCTGCTGATCGAACAGCTCGACTGGCGCCTCGCCTACCGGGTGCTGGCGGCGCTGGTGCTGTTGGTCGTCACCCCGGCAGCGCTGTGGATCGTGCGCGAGCCCAAGGTTGCACCGCCGCGGGTGGCGGCCGTGGGCGAACCCGCGCCGCTGGCGGCGCGGCACTGGACGGTGCGCAGCGCATTGCGCTCGCGGGCCTTTCACTTTGCGATGCTGGCATTTTTTCTGGGCGGCAGCCTGTCGCAGATGCTGCTCATGCACCAGTTCGCGTTCATGGTCGATCACGGCGTGGCCAAGACGGCGGGTTCGCTGATCGCCGGGGTGATCGGTATCACCAGCATCCCCGGCAAGATCCTCTGGGGCACCCTGTCGGATCGGATCGGGCGCGAACCGACCTACACGCTGGGTCTCGGCTGCATCTTCCTCGCCGTGCTGTGCCTGGCGGCGGTGGGCTCGGTGCCGGGCCTGATGCTGCCGCTCGCCTTCGCGGTGCTGCTCGGCGTCGGCTACGCCGCCAACGCGCCGATCATCCCGGCGGCCGCGCGCGACCTGTTCGCGGGACCGAAATTCCCCAGCATCTTCGGCACCCTGTCGATGTTCGCCGCCCTGGGCGGTGCCACCGGCTCCTGGCTCGGCGGTGCGCTCCACGACCTCGCCGGCAACCACTGGCCGATGCTCGGCGTCGCCGCGACCCTGTCGCTGTGCGCCCCGATGATGCTATGGCTGGCCGCACCGCGCCGCCCGCAACTGCCGCCGGCTGATTGACCCATCGGAGCGTGGAATCGCGCACCTGCGGAGGTTTCTGCCGAACGCATCAGCAACGGTTGCACAGGGTCATTGGCCGCTGGCGTAGTGGGTCAGGCCCGACCAATAGAGCGCGATGAGGGCGACGCCGACCAGCACCGCCCAGGCTTCGAACGCGAGCCGCAGGGGCCAGGGCGCGCCGCGCAGCTCCATGAATTCGAGAAACACGAAGCGGGCCTTGACCAGCGCGATGAGCAGAATCGCGATGCTGGCGCCGCCACGCTGAGTGCCGGGTGCCGCGCCGTGGCCAAGCTGCCAGGACAGCAGCGTGGCCAGCATCAGCAGCAGCCAGATCAGGGTGATGCGTCGCGCCGGGTTCATGCGGTCAGTGGATCAGGTCGAGCAGCGGGAAGAGGACGATCCACAGCAGATCGACCAGGTGCCAGAAGCTGGCGCCGCTTTCCAGCACGCCGATCTGGGCTGCCAGGTTGCGGCTGCGCACGCCACGCCACAGGAACAGCAGCACACCGACGCCGATCAGCACATGCAGCAGGTGGATGCCGGTGAGCAGGTAGTAGTACATGAAAAAATCGTTGCTGGTGATGGTGAAACCGGCGCCGATTTTTTCGCTCCACTCGAAGGCCTTGGCCACCACGAACGCTGCCCCGCACAGCAGCGCGAGGGCCAGCAGACGTGCGGTCGCGGCAGCCCGCGCAGCGCGTGCCGCCTGCACCGCGAGCGCCACCAACCAGGAACTCGACAGCATGAGCAAGGTGTTGATCAGACCGTAGCCCTGGTTCAGCAAACCCTGGTGTTCGAGGTAAAGCTGTGGATCCTGCGCCCGGTAGTACAGGAAAGTGCCAAACAGCAGCGCGAAGACCAGCATATCGCCCGCGATGAACACCCAGACGCCGGGCTCCCCGGGCAGGTGCCTGGGCGCCCGCCCGGCGCGCACGGCCTCTGCGAATGCCACGGTTCAGCCATGCCCCGCGGCGGCCTGCTGCCGGATGGCGTTGCGCAGCAGCACGAACATGATCAGATACCAGGCCAGAAATACCACCAGCGGCACCCAGAACACGAACAGGCCGTTCCAGGCGAAGGGGCCGGTCTTGAAGAAGGTCAGCAAGCCGCCGGGCACGAACAGCACCGCAACCCAGAGATTGAAGTAGCCGGCCCAGCGCGGAAAGGGCTGGGCTGCGCCGCCACCGCCGAGAATCGCCAGGCCAATGGCGAGGTTCTGCACGACGAAGGTGGTAAAGGGCATCAGAAACAGGATCCAGCCCATGTCGTTGAGCAGCAGGATCAGTTGGGGATCGCGCTCGGGCCGGAAGGCCGCCACCGTCCACAGCAGCGCGGGCAGGATGAAAAACAGGATGCCCACGGAGCCGCTCGACAACTGGGTGTAGGTCAGCACCGGGGTCTGGCCTTCGATGCGGCGCAGCTGCACCGCGATCACGGCGACAAAGGCGGCAATCAGTCCGGAGCAGCTCATCATCACGAACATGCCCAGAC
>JADLCO010000121.1 GCA_020847115.1 Pseudomonadales bacterium
CCGCGCACCTCGTCGGGCAAGCTGTCCCGCGCCCGCGCCCGGCAACTGTTCGTCGCCGGCCAGGATGATCGGCAGCAGGCCGCTGGCGGGGACCGGGTTGCTGCCAACTCCGGCTGAGGGCCAGCCGCCGGCCCGCATCGCCATCACCGGCGCCACCGGCTTCATCGGGCGCCGGCTCGCCTTGGACCTCCACCGCAGTGGCCATCGGGTGCGCGCCCTGGTGCGCAATCCGCGGCGCGCTGCCGGGCTGTTGGATCGGGATGTCGAGCTGGTCGCCGGCGATCTTGCCTCCCCCAGCGCCCTCGCCCGCCTGGTCGCCGGCTGCGACGCGGTGATCCACTGTGCTGGCACAGTGCGGGGGCGCGGCTACGGCGATTTCGCCCCGGCCAATGTCGCTGGCGTGGAGCAGGTGCTCGCAGCGCTGCGCGCCCAGCCCGAGACTCGGCTGCTGGCGCTGTCCTCCCTGGCGGCGCGCGAACCCGGCCTCTCGCCCTATGCCGCCAGCAAGCGCGCCGGCGAGCAGGTGCTGCTGGCGCACGGCGAGCAGATCCCCTGGACCATCCTGCGGCCACCCGCGGTGTACGGCCCCGGTGATCGCGAACTGCTGCCGCTGTTCCGCCTGATGGCGCGGGGCCTGGCGCCGGTGCCGGGGCGGCTGTGCGACCGCGTGTCGCTGCTCTACGTCGAGGATCTGATCGCCGCAGTGGTCACCTGGGTACGGGCGGCAGCACCGCCCAAGGGGATTTTCACCCTCGGCGACCCCAGCGAGGCGGGCTACAGCTGGGCGGAGATCATCGCCGTCGCCAGCCAGGTGTGTGGCCGGCGGGTGCGGCCGCTGCCCGTGCCGCGGATGGCGCTCGATGTCGCGGCGCGGGTAAACTGGTGGAGCGCCGCTGCGCTCGGCTATGCGCCCATGCTGACCCCGGCCAAAGTGCGGGAACTGCGCCACCCCGACTGGGTGTGCAGCTGGCGGGAATTGGCCGCCGCATTGGATTGGCAACCGCGAGTGGCACTGGCCGAGGGCCTGCGCCGGACCCTGGCCGCGACCGCATCCCACAGACCCCGGAGCTGAACGACCCATGGCGTCCCAGGATTCCACCTCGATCCGCCTGTTTCGCAACGACGCACTGGAAGCCCTCACCCATGTCCATCCGCTGGTGCCCCTGCTGCTGTGGGGGCCGGTGGCCGCCGTGCTGCTGTGGCGATCCCTGGTGCTCGACGGGCTGAGCCCGCTCCAGCTGGTGCCGGTGGCCGCCGCCGCCCTGCTGGTGTGGACTCTCACGGAATACGTGCTGCACCGCTTCGTGTTCCACTTCCCGGCGCGGTCGCGGGCGGGCAAGTGGCTGGTGTTTCTGTTCCACGGCGTGCACCATGACGCGCCCCAGGACAAGACCCGCCTGGTGATGCCGCCGGCGGGCGCCATCCCCATCATGGCGCTGATCTGGGGCCTGTTCGGGCTGCTGATCCCGGCGCCCTGGCTGCAGCCCTTTCTCGCCTTTTTCATCGTCGGCTACCTGGCCTACGACTATCTGCATTACGCCACCCATCACTTCCCGATGCGCCACCCACTGCTGCACCGGCTCAAGCAACACCACATGAAACACCACTTCTCCGGCGTGCCCGCCCGCTACGGTGTCAGTTCACCGCTGTGGGATATCCTGCTGCGCACTACCGGCCGCTGACTTCATGAAAAGCTGCTGATACCGTGCCCCAGTACTACCTGCTGCCCAAATCCCTGGTCAAACGCTGGCCGGCGCTGCGCGACGCCGCCTGGTGGGTCGAGGGCCGGTTCTTCGGCGCCGTGCTCGGCCTGGCCGGGCGCCTGTCTCCGGAAACCGCGGGCCGTCTGCTGGCGCGGCTGTTCGGCTGGCTCGGCCCCCATACCGCCAAGGCCGCCAAGGTCGAGGCCAATCTGCACTTCGTCTGCCCCGAAGCCGGCGCGCGGGAGCGGCGGGCGATGGTGAAACAGGTGTTCCGCAACCTCGGCCTCGCCGTCGCCGAGCTGCTGTCGGTCCCCAGGCTGCTCGCCGAGCGCGGCACCCGCTTCGAATTCGACGTCGCTCCCGAGAGTGCCGCCCTGCTCGCCGCGCGGCGACCGGCGCTGTGGGTCACCGCCCACCTCGGCGCCTGGAATCTCAACAATGCGGTGGTGCCCGAATACGGCCTGGAGGCCAGCTACCTCTACGCCCCCGAGGCCAATCCGTACCTGCACGAGCTGTTCTATCGGCTGCGCAAGATCCCCGGCATCCATCTCTACCCGAGCAGCGGCGGCCTGCTGCGCCTGCAGCGCGAGCTGAAAGCGGGGCACAGCGTGGGGTTGCTGATCGACACCCGGCTCGACGAGGGCGAGCCGATTCCCCTGTTTGGGGTGCCGGCGCCGACCAACACCCTCGCCGCGCGGCTGGCGCTGCGCGCCGGGGTGCCGCTGCTCACGCTGTGGACCGAACGCCTGCCGGGGCACCGCTACCGCGTCCACATCGAGGCGCCGGTGGCGATCCCCGAGACTGCAGCCGACGACGTCGAGCGCGCCATCGCCATGACCGCCGAACTGAACCGCCGCTTCGAGACCTGGATCCGCCGCGACCCGACCCAATGGATGTGCCTCAAGCGGCGCTGGCCCAAGGGCGCGCAGCCGGCAGCGGCCGGCTGAGCGCAGCGGCCGCAACGGGAAGCCCGATGCTACACTTCCGCGCCCTGTTCACCCGCCAACGATCGCCCGCATGAACTCCAGCGTCCACGCCCTCAACAAG
>JADLCO010000122.1 GCA_020847115.1 Pseudomonadales bacterium
GGCGCAGCACGGCTTCCTGCTCGGGTGTGGCGCGCAATCCCAATCGGGCGGAACGGGTAGCTGAAGATGTAGAGGCAGTCATGGGTGACCTCCTGTGTTAGTGCAACTGGCGCAATGTTAGTACAAAAGACTAACGGATTCCAGTTTGGTTGCATGACTGGTGCCCATGGCTGACCACGAAAAGGCCGCGCCAAGTCCTTGTAATTGCAGGGTTCGGCCTCGCGACTACCCGCAGGGCAAACAGAGAAAAGAGACTGGGCTGGCCGGGAAACGGCGCGTTTCGGCGTATCCGGACGCGATGGCACCCGCAGGGCCGACGCCCGGAACCCCGCGTGGCGCGCGGATTCGCGCAAAGAAAAAGGGCCTGGAGACTATCCAGGCCCTTGGTGTTGGTGGAGGCGGCGGGAATTGAACCCGCGTCCGTCAGTCCGCAACCGGCGGTTCTACATGCTTAGTCGGTCTTTCTTTTTAGCCCACCGCAACCCGGCCGACAGGGCGCGCGGTGTGGCGATTCCGGTAGGTTTTTAACGCTTCCGCCCCGGACGAGCTTCCGCGCGATCTTGTGAGAGTCGACGCCTGGAACCTGAACGCACAAGCACGGCTTCAGTCAGACGGCACCCTACTGGGTATTAAGCAGCGAGTGCGTAGTTGTCGTCGTTGGCAACTATGAGTTTGCGACTTTGGATTAACGAGACTGGTCGCCGTCTCGGCATGCTCCGCGGGCCTTGTAACCGGCGTCGAATCCAAAACGCCCCCAAAACTCGCGATGGCCCTGAGACCTTCCCGCCGGAGCGAAAGTTCCGGTGGAATCAAAGGGGCGCGCAGTGTAGCACGGCATCAGTTGTGCTCGGTCAGTGGCTGGCTGCCGGTGTTTACGTCCTGCAATCGATCTGTGGTGCAATCGCGGTTTTCGAACCGACCGGGAGGATGGCGTGGTGGCTGATCTGGTGGTGAATCTGTCTCAGGTGCGGCGCGGCGACGTGGGCCGGGTGGGCGGCAAGAATGCATCGCTCGGGGAGCTGCTGGCCGCGCTGGGCGGCCAGGGCATTCGGGTGCCCCAGGGCTTTGCCACCACGGCGGCGGCCTACTGGGAGTTCGTTCGCGCCAACCGGATCGACGCGCTGATCGCCACGGCGATGGCGCGGGCGGAAAGCTCCGGTTCATTGGCCGCGGCGGCGGCGGAGATTCGCGCGGCGTTCGAGCGCGGGCATTGGCCGGCGGAGCTCGAGGCGGCGATTCGCGCGGGCTACCGGGCGCTGTGTGCCGAGGTGGGGATGGCGGAGGTCGATGTCGCGGTGCGCTCCAGCGCCACCGCCGAGGACCTGCCGGACGCCAGCTTCGCCGGCCAGCAGGAGACCTATCTCAACATCCGCGGCGAGACGGCGCTGCTCGACGCCTGCCGGCACTGCTATGCCTCGCTGTTCACCGACCGCGCGGTGAGCTACCGCGAGGCCAAGGGCTTCGCCCACGACAAGGTGGCGCTGTCGGTGGGCGTGCAGCAGATGGTGCGCAGCGATCTGGGCGGCGCCGGGGTGATGTTTTCGCTGGACACCGAGACCGGCTGCGACCGGGTGGTGGTGATCAATGCCGCCCTCGGTCTCGGCGAGAACGTCGTTCAGGGCGCGGTGGACCCGGATGAGTACCTGGTGTTCAAGCCGCTGCTCGCCGATCCGGTGCTGGTGCCCATCGTCGACAAGCGCTGCGGCGGCAAGGCCCAGAAGATGATCTACGCCGAGGGCGACGGCCAGACCACGGTCAATGTCGATACCTCCGAGGCCGAA
Organism: Pseudomonadales bacterium; assembly: GCA_020847115.1. Lineage (GTDB taxonomy): Bacteria > Pseudomonadota > Gammaproteobacteria > Pseudomonadales > Porticoccaceae > JAGPUQ01. The sequence continues at coordinate 1,782 of JADLCO010000122.1, forward strand.
CGCCAGGCGCTGGTGCTGAGCGATCCCGAGATCCTGCAACTGGCACGCTGGGCCTGCGCCATCGAGCGCCATTACGGCGTGCCCATGGACATCGAGTGGGCGCGGGACGGCCGCGACGGCGCCCTGTTCATCGTCCAGGCGCGGCCGGAGACGGTACACTCCCGCGACCGCGCCGAGGTGCTGCGCTCCTACCACGTCAGCGGCCAGGGTCCGGTGTTGGCGCGGGGGCTGGCGATCGGTGCCGCCGCGGTCGCCGGCCCGGTGTGCCGGATTGACCATCCCGGCCAGATCGACCGCTTCGTCGATGGCGCCATCCTGGTGGCCAAGACCACCAGCCCGGACTGGGTGCCGATCATGAAGCGCGCCCGGGCCATCGTCACCGATCACGGTGGCCGCACCTCCCACGCCGCCATCGTCAGCCGCGAGCTGGGCGTGCCGGCGGTGATCGGCACCGGCGACGGCACCCGGGTGCTGGCCGATGGCACCCTGGTTACGGTGTCCTGTGCCGAAGGGGATCAGGGTCTGGTGTACCAGGGCGCGGCGAGCATCCATACCGAGGCGCTGACGCTGGCCGATCTGCCCGCCACCCGCACCCGGATCATGCTCAACCTCGCCGATCCGGCGGCGGCGCTGCGCTGGTGGCGGCTACCCGCCGATGGCGTCGGGCTCGCGCGCATGGAGTTCGTGATCGACCACGCGATCAAGGTCCATCCCATGGCGCTGGTCAAGTTCGACGAGCTCGAAGACGCTGCCGCCAAGGCCGAGATCGCGCGGCTGACCGCGGGCTACGCCCGGCGCACCGACTACTTCGTCGACCGGCTGGCGCTCGGGCTCGCGCGCATCGCCGCGGTGCAGTATCCCAACCCGGTGATCGTGCGGCTGTCGGACTTCAAGACCAACGAATACGCCCATCTGCTTGGCGGCGCCCAGTTCGAGCCGCGCGAGGAAAACCCGATGCTCGGTTTTCGCGGCGCCTCGCGCTACTACTCACCGCGCTACCGCGAGGGCTTCGCGCTGGAGTGCCAGGCGCTGCGCCGGCTGCGCGGGGTGATGGGATTCACCAATGTGGTGATCATGGTGCCCTTCTGCCGCACGCCGGAGGAGGCCGACCGGGTGCTGGCGGTGATGGCGGAGAACGGCCTGGTGCGCGGCGAGCGCGGGCTCGAGGTCTATGTGATGGGGGAAATTCCGTCAAACGTGGTGTTGGCGGGCGAATTCGCACGCCGCTTCGATGGCTTCTCCATCGGTTCCAACGACCTCACCCAGCTCACGCTCGGGGTGGAGCGGGATTCGGAACTGCTCGCCGAGCTGTTCAGCGAGCAGGACGCGGCGGTGCAGTGGATGATCCGCACCCTGATCCGCGATGCCCACGCCGGTGGTGCCAAGGTGGGGTTGTGCGGCCAGGCGCCCAGCGATCACCCGGAGTTCGCCGGCTTCCTGGTGGAGTGCGGGATCGATTCGATTTCGGTGACGCCGGACCGCTTCGCCGCAGTCAAGCGCCACGTGGCCGCAGCGGAAGCGGAGCTGGGCGGGTAGCCCGTGCCGCTCAAACCGAGTGGCGCATCATGCGCTGCTTCTGGCGCTGCCAGTCGCGCGCCTTCTCGGTCTCGCGCTTGTCGTGCAGGGCCTTGCCCTTGGCCAGCGCAATCTCGCATTTCACCCGGTGGTGCTTCCAGTACAGCGCGGTGGCCACGCAGGTGTAGCCCTTCTGCTGCACCGCGCCGGCGAAGCGGTTCAGCTCGCGGCGGTTGAGCAGCAGCTTGCGGGTGCGCGTGGGGTCGGTGACGAAGTGGGTCGAGGCCGAAGCCAGCGGGGTGATCAGGGCGCCGAGCAGAAAGGCCTCGCCGTCCTTGAACAGCACGTAGGAATCGACCAGCTGCGCCTTGCCGGCGCGCAGGCTCTTGACCTCCCAGCCCTCCAGGGCGAGGCCGGCTTCCAGTCGCTCCTCGAGGTGGTAGTCGTGGCGGGCGCGCTTGTTGAGCGCGATGGTGCCGCCGGAAGCTTTTTTCGCCCCGGCCTTGGGGAGTTTTGCGGGTTTGTTCATGGGCGGCGATTATAGGGACTCCGCCGGTGCAAGTCCGGACGCCGGTGCTAAGCTGATCGACTTCCCGTCGCCTGTGCCCGAGAGCTGCCGTGAGTGAAATTCAGGTTCGACGCAGCGCGCTGGTAACCCGCAGCGCGGAGCAGATGTTCGCGCTGGTGTGCGCGGTGGAGCGGTACCCGGAGTACCTGGAGGGCTGTGTCGGCGCTGAGGTCTACAGCCGCAGCCCCACCGAGATGCGCGCCCGGCTCGATCTGGGCAAGGCGGGGCTGCGCTACAGCTTCATCACGCGCAACCTGCTGTACGTGCCGGAGCGCATCGAGCTGGTGCTGGAAGAAGGGCCATTCCGGCATTTCCAGGGCAGCTGGACCTTCACGCAGCTCGGCGAACTGGGCTGCAAGGTCGGACTGGAACTGCGCTTCGAGCTCAACAACCGCCTGTTGGGGAAGCCGGCGCAGGCGCTGTTCGCCAAGGTGGGCGACAACCTGGTGCAGGCGCTGGTGGCGCGCGCGGGGCAGGAGGCATGAGCTCGGTCCCCGAGGTCGGCGCCACCGTCGCCATCGAGGTGGCCTGCGCGCTGCCGGAGCGCCAGCTGGTGGTGCCGCTCGCAGTGCCGGTGGGCACCACGGCGCTGGCGGCGGTGGCGCTGGCGGGCATCGCCGCGGCGTTTCCCGAGGTCGCCATCGATCCCGCGCGGATCGGCGTCCACGGCCGCCTCTTGGGCACCCGGGGGCTGGCCCCGGCGGCGCGCTATCCGGTGCGCGCGGGCGATCGGGTGGAGGTGTACCGGCCGTTGCTGGCCGACCCCAAGGCCGCGCGGCGCCGGCGCGCCGGTATCGGTCAACCGGCGTCGATGTCGGATTCGGGTACTGGCACGGCTTCGGGAACCGTGCCCGGTATCGCATCGGGCGACGTTGCCGGTACGGCTTCGGAACCGGGAGTCTCCTCCGCGGGTGCGCCAGCGTTCGGGACCGCGGCCCCGGAAGGTAAATAGTCGCCGCTGATGCCCACCAGGTGGTCGCCGTCGAAGTGGATGGTGACGTGTTCGCGGAGCTTCTTGCCCGAGGGCTGGGTGAGGTCGTAGAGATAGTCCCAGCGGTTCTGGTCGAAGGTGTCGGCGATCAGCGGCGTCCCCATCACGAAGCGCACCTGGGCGCGGGTCATCCCCGGCTGCAGCCGATCGATCATCTCCTGGGTGACGATGTTGCCCTGCTGGATCGGAAACTTGAACACCCCGGGCAGCAGCCGGAACCGGCGTTCGCCGTCGGAACTCGCGCAGGCGGCGACCAGCAGCGCGACCATAACCAGCGCCGGCAGGCGGAGGTGACGCATCTCGGGGTTTCCGTGGTGGAGGTGGCGGGGGATAATACGCAAACGGCCATGGGCTTAGAAGGGGCGCGTGCGATGTCGGGAGAGGACCGGGAGATACGCAATGCCGGACTCAAGGTCACTCATCCGCGGGTGAAGATCCTCCAGTTGCTGGAGCAGTCGCAGCAAAAGCACATGACCGCGGACGACGTCTATCGGGCGCTCGCCGATGCCGGCGAAGACGTCGGCATCGCCACCGTCTACCGGGTTCTGACCCAGTTCGAGGCGGTCGGCCTGGTCGAGAAGCATGCGTTCGACGATGGCGCCGCCCATTACGAACTCAACCGTGGCGACCACCACGACCATATGGTGTGCATGGTCAGCGGCAAGGTCACCGAGTTCCGCAGCGAAGACATCGAGCGGATCCAGCGTCGAATCGCTGCGGAAGCGGGCTATGAGCTGATCGGGCACAGCTTGGTGCTGTACGTCCGTCCACTCGACAACAAGCCGCTCGACCGCCAGTAACGCGAGCGTTCCGGCCGGCGCCCGGCGCGGGCGTAGCCGCCTCGTACCATTTCCATTCTGATTCCGGAGCCAATGTGGAAGACATAAGTTTGCAGGCCAAGATCGACGTGCTGAGCGAAGAGCAGGTGCTCATCCAGGACAGCGCGGTCGCCTTCATCGCCCGCGACCCCGAATTGAAGCAGGTGCGTGCCAATCGCTTCGTGCAACCCGGGTTCGACCGCGGCCTGTGGCGCGAGATCGCGGACGCCGGCTGGCTCGGTTTCCTGGTGCCGGAAGACGAGGGCGGCGTCGGCCTCGGCTTTGCCGATCTGTCACTGGTGCTGATCCAGCTCGGCAAGGGACTGGTGCCGGTGCCCTTCGTGGCCACCGCGGTGCTCGCCGCGCGCACCCTCACGCGCGCCGACGACGCCGCCTTGCGCGCCGAGCTGCTGCCCCGGCTGATCGGCGGCGACTGGCTGCCGGCGCTGGCCTGGCAGGAGGCGCGCGCGAGTCTCGATCCAACGGCCCGCGAAGTGGTTTGCACCAACGGTCGGTTGCACGGCACCAAGTGTTTCGTGCCCGATGCCGGCGGCGCCGACGCCTTCATCGTCTCGGCGGCGGAGGCGGGCGGCACCGCGCTCTATCTGGTGGAACGCGATGCGCCGGGCGTGACGCTCGCGTTCGAGCAGCGCGTCGATGGCGGCTTCTTCGCCGAGATCCGCTTTGCTGACACGCCGGTGGGCAAACAGTTGGTCGCGCCGGAGCGGGGCGCGGCGGTGCTCGCGGCGGCGCTCGACGAGGCGCGCTTCGCGGTCAGCGCCGAGTTGCTCGGGGTGATGACCCGGGCGCTCGAGATCAGCGTCGACTACCTCAAGCAGCGGGTGCAGTTCGACAAGCCGATCGGCAGTTTCCAAGCTCTGCAGCACAAGGCCGTGGACCTGTTCATCCAGAGCGAGGTGTCGCGTTCCGTGGTGCTCCAGACGGCGGCGCTGTTCGATGGCGATGCCGATGCCGAGCGCCGCGCGGTGGCGGCGAGCCAGGTCAAGGCGCGCTGTTCCGATGCCGCACTCAAGATCGGCAAGGATGCCATCCAGCTGCACGGCGGCATCGGCTACACCGACGAGGCCAACATCGGCCTGTATCTCAAGAAGGCGATGGTTCTGGGCGCCTGGCTGGGCAGCGCCAGCGCGCACCGCGCCCGCTACGCGGAGCTGACCCTGGGAGGTGCGCAATGAACCAGAGCATCGACTACAACGCGCTCGACGACGACGCATTCCGCCGTCTGGTGCACGACTGGATGGTGGCCAACTATCCCGAGGAATTGCGCTTTCCGCCCGAGCGCATGCACTGGGAGCAATGCGGGCGCTGGTATCTGAAGCTTGCCGAAAAGGGCTGGCTGGCGCCGGGCTGGCCGCGCGAATACGGCGGCATGGGGCTCGACGCCAACAAGCTGCTCATTTTCATGGACGTGTGCGAATCCCACGGCGTCGGCCGCACGCCCGATCAGGGCATGACCATGGTCGGGCCGCTGCTGATCCAGCACGGCAGCGCCGAGCAGAAGGCCTATTACCTGCCCAGGATCCTCGCCGGTGAGCACATCTGGTGTCAGGGCTATTCCGAACCCGGCGCCGGCTCCGATCTCGCCAGCCTGCGCACCTCCGCGGTGCGCGACGGCGATCACTATGTGGTCAACGGCCACAAGATCTGGACCACCCTGGCAATGGACGCCAACATGATCTTCATGCTGGTGCGCACCCAGAACACCGGCAAGAAGCAGGAGGGCATCACCTTCCTGCTGGTGCCGCTCGATACCCCGGGCATCACGGTGCGGCCGATCATCAACCTGGGCATGCACGACGAATTCGCCGAGGTGTTTTTTGACGACGTGCGGGTGCCGGTGGCCAATGTGGTGGGCGGTGAGAACAACGGCTGGACCATCGCCAAGGCCCTGCTCGGCCACGAACGCATCTTCATCGGCAGTCCCAAGTTCGCGACGCTGGCCATGTACCGGCTGCAATCCCTGGCCCGAGCGGTGGGGCTGTTCGACGACCCGCTGTTCGTGTCGCGCTACACCGCGCTCAAGCTCGATGTCGAGGATCTGGGGGCCGCCTACCGGCGTTTCGTGGCCGTGCTCAAGCGCGGCGGCCACATTGGCGCCGAAGTCTCGATGCTCAAGATCTGGAATACCGAGACCCAGCAGCGCATCACCGAGCTGATGCTCGAAGCCGCCGGCGAGAGCGCCGGCATCTGGGGCGGCGTCGCGACCGCTGACGGTCCGGTGCGCCCGGCGGGTGAGTTCATCGGCTCGCGGCCCACCACCATCTACGGCGGCAGCAACGAGGTGCAGCGCAACATCCTCGCCAAGGCCGCGCTCGGGTTGCCCGGCTGATGGACGCACTGCCCGCCGACGCATTGCCCTTGGACGGACTGCCCACCGACGATCAGGAATTCCGCCTGCATGTGCGGGAATGGCTCGAGGCCAACTTTCCGCACGAGCTGCGCTTCCCGACGCGGCGGCTCGATTTCCGCCAGTCGCTCGATTGGCACCGCAAGCTAGCCGCCAAGGGCTGGGTGGCGCCGGGCTGGCCGCGCGAATACGGCGGCATGGGGCTCGGCGGCTACCGGCAGGTGATCTTCGCCGAGGAGCTCGATCGCGTCGGCGTCATGGTGATCCCCAACTTCGGCCTCACCATGCTCGGCCCGCTGCTGCTGCGCTTCGGCACCGAGGCGCAGAAGGCCCATTACCTGCCGCGCATCCTCTCCGGCGAGGATCTCTGGTGCCAGGGCTATTCCGAGCCCGGCGCCGGATCGGACCTCGCCAGCCTGCGCACCAGCGCCGAACTGGACGGCGACCACTGGGTGGTCAACGGCCAGAAGATCTGGACCACCATGGCCCAGCAGGCCAACCACATCTTCCTGCTGGTGCGCACCGACAGGACCGCGAAGAAGCAGCAGGGCATCAGCTTTTTGTTGGTGCCCATGGACAGCCCCGGCATCACCGTGCGGCCGATCGACAACATCGGCGGCTACTCGGAATTTGCCGAGGTGTTTTTCGACGACGTGCGGGTGCCCGGTGACGCCATGGTGGGAGAGGTCAACCAGGGCTGGACCATGGCCAAGGCGCTGCTCGGCGCCGAACGCATCCTGCTCGGCAGCCCCAGGCTCGCCAAGTTTCCGCTGCAACGCCTGGAAGCCCTGGCGCGCAGTTTCGGTCTGTTGGACGAGCCGGTGTTTCGCGCGCGCTTCACCGCGCTCGCCATGGAAGTCGAGGACATGGTGGCGCTCTATGTGCGCCTGCTCGAAGTGCTGCGCCGCGGCGCGGTGCTGGGCGAGGAGGTGTCGGTGCTCAAGCTCGCGGTCACCGAGCTGTTCCAGCGCGTCACCGACCTGCTGCTCGAAGCCGCGGGCGAATACGGCGCCACCGACGCCGTGCTGCCACTGGCCGACAGCTCGAATCTCAAGCCCGTGCATCCCTACTACCTGTCGCGGCCCGCCACCATCTACGGCGGCAGCAGCGAAGTGCAGCGCAACATCCTCGCGAAAGCGCTGCTGAAACTGCCGGGCTGAGGAGCATCCACCATGGACTTGCCTCTGCCCCTGCGCGGCGGCTGCCTGTGCGGCGCGGTGCGCTACGAGATCCGCGACGCGCCCTACGGCCAGGCCAACTGCCACTGCCGCGCCTGCCAGCACGCCACCGGCGGCGCCTATGCGCCGGTGCTGCTGGTGCCCGCCGCCGGGTTCAGTGCCACCGGGCCGATGCGTCGCCACGAGGTGCTGGGCGACAGCGGCAACCGGGTCGCGCGCGCCTTCTGCGAGCGCTGCGGCACCACGCTGTATGCCCACACCACTCGCGTCGAGACCATGCGCCCGGTGTATGCGGTGACCCTGGACCACCCGGAACTGTTCCGCCCGGATCTCGATTGCTGGGTCGAGGCCGCTCAATCCTGGATGGTGATGGATCCGGCGCTGCCGAAGTTTCCGCGGGATCCGCCGGCGCGTCTGGCGGGGATTCGCAAGCCCGGCAGGGATTGATCCTCGCTACTCCACCTCGCCCTGCGCCAGCAGTTCCCGGGCGTGCGCGGAGGTCTTGGCGGTGACGCGGGCGCCGCCCAGCATGCGCGCGATCTCGGCGACGCGCTCGGCGGCGGCCAGTGGTTGCAGCGCAGTGGTGGTGTCGCCGTCGGCACTGGTCTTGGTCACCACCAGGTGCCGGTGGGCGTGGCTCGCGACCTGGGGCAGGTGGGTGATGGCGATTACCTGGCCGCGGCTGCCGAGGCGGCGCAGCAGCTGCCCGACCGTGGCCGCGGTGGCGCCGCCGATGCCCACATCCACCTCGTCGAACACCATGGCCGGCACCCGGGTCTGTTCCGCGGCGATCACCTGGATGGCGAGGCTGATGCGCGAGAGTTCGCCACCGGAGGCGATCTTCGCCAGCGGCCGCGGCGGCTGGCCCGGGTTGGTGCTGATCAGCAGCTCCAGGGCTTCGGCACCGGCCGGATGACATTCGCCCGTCGGGCGGGGTTGCAGTGCCACCTCGAGGCGCGCCGCACCCAGGCCCAGCGCGGCGAGCCGGGCGTTTACCGCGGCGGCGAACTGCGCAGCGGCTTGCCGGCGGGCGCCGGTGAGTGCCGTGGCCGCGGCGGGCTAGATGGCGGCGCAACGCGCCTGCTCCTTGCGCAATGCGTCGAGATCCTGGCCGGGATTGCCCAGGCCGTCCAGTTCCGCGCGCAGGTGTTGGTGCAACTCCGCCAGCTCGGCCGGCGGTACCTGGTGGCGACGCGCCAAGCGGTAGTAGGCGTCGAGCCGAGCCTCCAGTGCTTGCAGACGCCGGGGATCGGCCTCCACCCCGGCGGCCACGGCGGCGACCTCGCGCAGCGCCTCCTCTACCTGGATGCGAGCCGAATCGAACAGCTCCACACAGCTTTCGAGGCGGACGCCCGCAGCCGCCAGGTCCGCAGCCAGGTGACGGGCACGGGACAGCAGCGCGCCCAGGTCGGTGCCCTCGTCGCCGTCTCCGCCCAGTGCCAGCAGCGTCCGGCAGGAGGCCAGGATCTGCTCGGCGTTGCCGAGCAGTTTGTGGTCGCGCTCCAAGGCGTCGAGCTCGCCGGGCAGAGGGGCGAGGCGATCCAGCTCCGCGACCTGGAACGCCAACAGTTCGCGCCGCGCGCCCAGTTGTTCGCGGTCGCCCTCCAGCGCCCGTAATCGCTCGCTGCACTGGCGCCAGGCAGTGGCGGCTGCACTCACGCGGGCGAGCAACTCGCCGTGGACGCCGAAAGCGTCGATCAGCCGGCCATGGGTCTCGCGCCGCAGCAGCGACTGGTGTTCGTGCTGGCTGTGGATGTCGATCAGCAGCTCGCCAAGTTCCTGCAGCTGCTGCATGGTGGCGGTGCGGCCGTTGATGTAGCCGCGCGAGCGGCCGTCGCGGGTGAATACCCGGCGCAGCAGGCATTCGGGCTCGACCGGGTAGTCCTGGGCTTCCAGCCAGGCGTTCGCGGCGGCATTGTCGGCGACCAGGAAGCGCGCGGCGACCTCGCAGCGCTCGGCGCCGGCGCGGATGCGGTCGGTCTCGCCGCGATCGCCCAGGGCCATGCCCAGGGCATCCACCACCAGGGACTTGCCGGCGCCGGTCTCACCCGTGATTGCGGTCATGCCGGGTCCGAATTCGACTTCGAGGTGGGCGGCGAGCGCGTAGTTGGTGATGTCGAGGCTGGTCAGCACAGGGGTGCCGTGGCGCTGGGGTGGCGGAGTTATAGCCGTCCCCGCGCGTGCTGGCAATTGTCAATTCCACAACCTGCCAATGCCGCTGCCCGCGTGTTTCCCGGCCGGCGTTCACCGCGCCAAGCCCGGCCAACGGTTCGTTCAAACAGGTCGCAGATCCTCGGCAAACGGTTAGCAGCTTGTTGAAAAACGTCGCGAGGCGACCAGATGCGAAGCGCACGGCGCGCAGCGACGGAGACATATCAAGTAGATGGGCGACGGAGCGAGCACCGCGCAACGACGTAGATGGGTGCCGCAGCAGTTTTTCAACAGGCTGTTAGCGGGTGGCAGGTGCGTTTGCATTGCGTTGCAGCCAGATGCGCTCCCAGTGAAGCGCATCGCGGACGATAAGATCGAGGCTGTCGTGGCGTGGCTGCCAGCCCAGGACTTCGCGAATCTTGCGGCTGTCGGCGATCAGTGCCGGCGGATCACCCGCCCGGCGCGGGCCGATGCTGGCGGGCAGCGTGGTGCCCAGTTGGCGGTTCAGAGTGTCGATGACCTCGCGGACACTGTAGCCGTGCCCGTAGCCGCAGTTGAACACTTCGGAGCTGCCGCCGGCGAGCAGGTAGTCGAGCGCGTCGACGTGGGCCAGCGCCAGATCCTCGACGTGAATGTAGTCGCGGATGCAGGTGCCGTCCGGGGTGGGGTAGTCGTCGCCGAAGATCTGCATGCCCGGCCGCTGCCCGGTGGCCACCTGTGCGGCAACCTTGATGAGATGCGTGGCATTGGCGCTGGCCTGTCCCAGGCGGCCCAGCGGGTCGGCGCCGGCGACGTTGAAGTAGCGCAGGCTGACGTAGCGCAGGTCGCTGGCAGCGCCGAGGTCGAACAGCATGCGCTCGCTCATCATCTTCGACGCGCCGGAGGGGTTGATGGGCGCCAGGGCTGCGGTTTCGGTGATCGGCATCTGGGACGGAATGCCATAGACCGCGGCGGTGGAAGAAAACACGAAGTGCCGGATGCCGTGGCGCTGGCAGGCGTCCAGCAGACCGAAGGTATTGACGGTGTTGTTGGCGTAGTACTTGAGCGGGTTCTGTACCGATTCCGGCACCACGATGTGGGCGGCGAAGTGCAGTACCGCATCGAACCGATGCGCCTCGAGAAACTGTCCGAGGCGTTGGTGGTCGGCTAGGTCGCCTTCGATCAACTGCGCGTCCAGCACCGCCCAGAGGTGTCCTGTGGAAAGATTGTCGTAGACGACGACGTCGATCCCGCGCTCGCGCAATTGCCGGGTTACATGACTGCCGATGTATCCGGCGCCGCCGGTGACCAGAACTTTCATGCGCAAGTCCCTGTCATGCCGTTGCTCCTATCATGCCGTTGTTCCTAGGGTCTGCCGTGCAAGGGCGGTGGACCGTCCTTGGGTCGCGGCGATGATACATGGCGCGAAGGCGGTGGAGGCCCGTCGCCGGGCTTGCCTCTGCAATGTTCTGATTGTCGGGTGCCCAAAATGTGCATGGCGGGCCTCCTTCATGGCATCTACCCGACGGCATCTGGTTCTTGGCATGCCCAGGTGCCCGATGCGCCTGGTTACCGCTTGAAACACTGCCAGACAACCCAATATTGGCGCTCGACAGCCAGACACCGGGAGGTACGTGAACGTGGCTACCGAGGAGCATTCCCCAGGAGAGCACTCTCCAGCAGAACCTGAGTCCAGCTTGGGCGCCGGGGACGCGGCAGCGCCAGCCCCCGCAGACTCGGCGGCGCTGAAGGACCGCATCGAGGCGCTGGAGCAGGAGCTGGCCGCGGCCCGGGAACAGGAGCTGCGCGCCCTCGCCGAGGTGCAGAACCTGCGCCGCCGCGCTGAGCGCGACGTCGAGGCTGCGCACAAGTTTGCCCTGGACCAATTCGTCGCCGCGCTGCTGCCGGTGGTGGACAACCTGGAGCGTGCCCTGGCCGCCATCGATCGCTCCGGGGAGCAGGGCCAGGCGCTCGCCGAAGGGGTCGAGCTGACCCACAAGAGCCTGTTGGACGTGCTGCGCCAGCAGCGCGTCGAGGTGGTCGATCCGGCCGGCGGCAGCTTCGATCCGGCGCTGCACGAGGCGGTGGCCATGGTGCCGCACCCGGAGGTACCGGCCAACGGCGTGGTCGAAGTCCTGCAGCGCGGCTACACCCTCCACCAGCGCCTGGTGCGTCCGGCCATGGTGGTGGTTTCCCAAGGGGCACCGGCGGCTGGCGGCCAGGGTTGAAATCGGCCGCCAGAGCCACATATACATCCGCAACTCGTCAGTGACCTGCCGGCAGGCAGTTGGAGAGCTTCGCAATGGGAAAAATCATCGGCATCGATCTGGGAACCACCAACTCCTGCGTCGCGATTCTGGAGGGTGGCAAGCCCAAGGTGATCGAGAACGCAGAGGGCGCGCGCACCACGCCGTCGGTGGTCGCCTACGCGGATGACGGCGAAATCCTGGTGGGCCAGGCGGCCAAGCGCCAGGCGGTGACCAACCCGACCAACACCCTGTTCGCGATCAAGCGGTTGATCGGTCGCCGCTTCACGGACGACGTGGTGCAGAAAGACATCCAGATGGTGCCCTACAAGATCGTCAAGGCCGACAACGGCGAC
>JADLCO010000123.1 GCA_020847115.1 Pseudomonadales bacterium
CTATCACGCGATCCAGTACGGCCTCGATCCGGCCACCGGCGAGGTCGATTACGACCGCGTCGAACAGCTGGCCAAGGAACATCGGCCGAAACTGATCGTCGCCGGATTTTCGGCCTATTCCCGGATCATGGACTGGCAGCGCTTCCGCGCCATCGCCGACCAGGTTGGCGCCTGGCTGATGGTGGACATGGCGCACGTCGCCGGCCTGGTGGCCGCCGACTGCTACCCCAACCCGGTGCCCATCGCCGACGTGGTGACTTCCACCACCCACAAGACCCTGCGCGGCCCGCGCGGCGGCCTGATCCTGGCGCGCGCCAATGCCGAATTGGAGAAAAAGCTCGATTCCGCGGTATTCCCCGGCCAGCAGGGCGGACCGCTGATGCACGTCATCGCCGCCAAAGCGGTGTGTTTCAAGGAGGCGGCCAGCGCAGACTATCGCACCTACCAGCGCCAGGTGGTGGCCAATGCCCGTGCCATGGCGGCGACCTTCATCGAGCGCGGCATCCGCATCGTCTCCGGCGGCACCGACAACCACCTGATGCTGGTCGATCTGATCGGCAAGAACTACACCGGCAAGGATGCCGACGAAGCCCTGGGGCGCGCCCACATCACCGTCAACAAGAACGCCGTGCCCGGCGATCCGCGCTCGCCGTTCGTGACCAGCGGGCTGCGCGTCGGCACCCCAGCGATCACCACCCGCGGCTTCCGCGAAGCCGAGTCCGTCGCCCTGACCCACTGGATCTGCGACGTCCTCGCCGGACTCGAAGCGGGCACGGCCGAGAACACCATCGGCGCGGTGCGCGCCAGGGTACAGGAGCTCTGCGCGCGCTTTCCGGTCTACGGTTGAAGCGGAGCGGCCGCGGAGCGGCGTGCTAGACTGCGCACCGCTCCGCCATCCGCTCTGCACCGCCCATGCACTGTCCGTTCTGCGGCACCGAAGATACGCGCGTGGTCGATTCGCGCCTGGTCGCCGACGGCAGCCAGATCCGCCGCCGGCGCGAGTGCGCGAGCTGCAAGGAGCGCTTCACCACCTTCGAGGTCGCCGAACTGCTGATGCCGCGGGTGGTGAAGCGCGATGGCTCCCGCGAGCCCTTCGACGAGCACAAGCTCCGCGCCGGCCTGCAGCGCGCCCTGGAAAAGCGGCCGGTGAGCGTGGAGGCGGTGGAAGCGGCCATCGGCGCCATCAAGCGCGACCTGCAGAGCGCCGGGGAGCGCGAGGTGCCCTCCCGGGTGATCGGCGAAAAGGTCATGGAACAATTGCGACGCTTGGACGACGTCGCCTTCGTACGCTTCGCGTCGGTCTACCGCCGCTTCCAGGATCTGAGTGAATTTCGCGCCGAGCTCGACCGCCTCGACCGCGAAGCCCGCGAGGCGGCCGATCATGGCTGAAACCTCGGCGGCGCTCATGGCTCGCGCCGCGCGGCTGGCGCGGCAGGGCTGGTACAGCACCCGGCCCAACCCCCGCGTCGGCTGTGTGATCGCGCGCGACGGCGAGGTGGTCGGCGAGGGCTGGCACCAGCGGGCCGGCGAGTCCCATGCCGAGGTGCTGGCGCTGCGCGCGGCCGGCGCCCGGGCGCGCGGCGCCACCGCCTATGTGACCCTGGAACCCTGCAACCACCCGGGCCGGACACCGCCCTGCAGCCGGGCGCTGATCGATGCCGGGATCGCGCGGGTGGTCTACGGCGTCCGCGACCCGCACCGGATTGCCGCCGGCGGATTGGAGACCTTGCAGGCTGCGGGCATCGCCGTCGAGGGCCCGCTGCTCGAGGCCGAATGCCGCGCCCTGAATCCGGGTTTTCTGGTGCGCTGCGAGCGCGGCTGGCCGCGGGTGCGGCTGAAGCTTGCCGCCAGCCTCGACGGGCGCACGGCGATGGCCAGCGGCGAGAGTCAGTGGATCACCGGTGCGGCGGCGCGACGCGACGTACAGCGGCTGCGGGCCGAGAGTTGCGCCATCGTCACCGGCATCGGCACGCTGCTCGCGGACGATCCGCGGCTGACGGTGCGCAGCGAGGAGCTGGTGCTGGACGCGGGCCAGGCGCCGCCGACCGCGCAGCCATTGCGGGTCGTGGTCGACAGCAAGCTGCGGATCCACCCCGAGCTGCACCTGTTCCACACTGCCGGCGAGGTGCTGGTCGCCACCGCGCTTGCGCCACGCAAGATCGCCAATGCCGCCGTGGTGACGCTGCCCGACCGCGACGGCAAAGTAGACCTGCTCGCCCTGCTGCGCCATCTCGGCGAACGGCACTGCCACGAAGTACTGGTCGAGGCCGGCGCCAAGCTGGCCGGGGCTCTGCTGGCCGCGGGGCTGGTGGATGAACTGGTGCTCTATGTGGCGCCTAAGCTGCTCGGCAGCGACGGCTGGCCGCTCGCCGAGCTGCCCTTCACGCGGCTGGCGGAGGCCATCGACCTGCGCATCACCGAGATACGCGCGGTGGGCACGGACTGGCGCATCACCGCGACCCCCAGGAGGAACGACTGAATGTTTACCGGAATCGTCGAAGCCGTCGGCAAGGTGGCGGATACCCAACCCCGGGGCGGCGATCTGCGCCTGGTGATCGAAGCCGGGACCCTGGCCCTGGCCGCCGTGCGCCTGGGCGACAGCATCGCGGTGAACGGCATCTGCCTCACCGTGGTGGAGTTCGATACCCAGCGCTTTGCGGCTGACGTCTCGGTGGAGACGCTCGCGCACACCACCGCCGGCTCCTGGCAGGTGGGCACCCGGGTCAATCTCGAACAGGCGCTGACGCCCCAGCATCGTCTCGGCGGTCACATCGTCTCGGGTCACGTCGATGGCGTCGGCGAGGTGCTCACGCGGCACGGCGATGCCCGCTCCGAGCGCTTCCGCCTGCGCGCGCCGCTGGCGCTCGCGCGCTATATTGCGTCCAAGGGTTCGATCACCGTCGATGGCACCAGTCTCACGGTCAATGCGGTGGACGGCGCCGAGTTCGAGCTCAACATCGTGCCCCACACCCTCGCCAACACGATCATCGGCGGCTACCGGCACGGCACCCGGGTGAACCTGGAGGTGGACGTGATCGCCCGCTATCTGGAACGCCTGCTCTGGGGTGCGAGCGAGGGACACCCCGGCGCACCGCCCATCCCGACGCCGACCGGAGGTTGAACCACCATGGCCCTGAACACCACAGAAGAACTCCTCGACGACATCCGTGCGGGGAAAATGGTGATTCTGATGGATGACGAGGATCGCGAGAACGAGGGCGACCTGGTCATCGCGGCGGAGAAAGTCTCGGCGGCGGACATCAATTTCATGGCAACCCACGCCCGCGGCCTGATCTGTCTCACGCTCACCGAGGCGCGCTGTCGCCAGCTCGCGCTGCCACTGATGGTGGATCGCAACAAGGCCAGCCACGGCACCAATTTCACCGTCTCCATCGAAGCCGCCGAAGGCGTTACCACCGGCATCTCCGCGGCCGACCGCGCGCACACCGTGCAGGTGGCGGTAGCCAAGCACGCGGGACCCGAGGACATCGTCCAGCCCGGCCACATCTTCCCGCTCAAGGCCCAGCCTGGCGGGGTCCTGAGCCGCGCCGGACACACCGAAGCGGGCTGCGACCTCGCCGGCCTCGCCGGCCTCGAACCGGCGGCGGTGATCGTCGAGATCATGAACGAAGACGGCACCATGGCGCGGCGCCCGGATCTGGAGCTGTTTGCCGAACGGCACGGCCTCAAGATCGGCACCATCGCCGACCTGATCCACTACCGGATGCTCCACGAAAAGACCATCGAGCATCTGCGCAAGCGCATCGTGCAGACCCGCCACGGGGAATTTTTCCTGCACACCTTCCGCGACACGGCACGCAAGCAGCTGCACTTCGCCCTGGTCAAAGGCGAAATCCGGCCCGATGTTCCGGTACCGGTGCGGGTACATCTGCCCGGTTGCGTGCGCGACTTCTTCGCCATCGAGCGGCCGGGACAGTTTCGCACCTGGAACATGGACAAGGCGATGCGCAAGGCCGCCGAGGAAGGCTGCGGGATCATCGTGGTGATCCTGCAGGAGGAATCCGCCGAGCGCGTCGAAGAAGAGCTGGAGATGCTGTTCGACCGCCGCGAACGCGCCGTCAAGGCATCGGAAATGGTGTACCTGCAGATTGGCGCAGGCTCCCAAATCCTGCGCAGTCTCGGCGCGCAGAAGATCAAGGTGATGAGCGCGCCCTTCCGCTTCAACGCCATTTCGGGATTCGATCTCGAAGTGGTCGATTATCTCGAATGCCCGTGAATCCAGGAGTCTTCCATGAGTGAATTCAGGCCCGTCGAGGGCAATTTCGAGCCGGCCGGCGCCCGCTTTGCCATCGTGGTGGCGCGTTGGAACGGGGAGATCACCGAAAGCCTGCTGCAGGGCGCACAGCGCGCCCTGCAGCGCCAGGGTGTTGCGCAAGAGGACGTCCAGACCTTCCGCGTGCCCGGCGCCTTCGAGCTGCCGCTCGCCGCGCGCAAGATTGCCGAGACCGGGCGCTTCGATGCCGTCATCACCCTGGGCGCGGTGATTCGCGGCGGTACCCCGCATTTCGAATACGTCTGCGCCGAAACCACACGCGGCGTCGGCGAGGTCGCTCTGGCCACCGGGGTGCCCATCGCCTTCGGCGTGCTGACCACGGATGACCTGGACCAGGCCCGCGAGCGCTCCGGCCCGGGCACGGACAACAAGGGCGAGGAAGCGGCGCTGACCGCCTTGGAGATGGTTTCCCTGTTGCGCCAGCTGTGACGGCGATGACCACCGCACTGCCGTCCGCCCGCAAGAAAGCCCGGCAACTGCTGGTACAGGCTCTCTACCAGTGGCAGCTGGCCGGCGGCGGCCCGGTCGCCATCGAGGCGCAGTTTCGCGCCGACAACGATCTGCGCAAGGTCGATGTCGATTACTTTCACGAGTTGCTGCACGGCATTCTGGCTGCGGTGGATGAAATCGACGGCGCCTATGCCCGCTATCTCGACCGCGGCCTGCACGAGCTCGATCCCGTCTCCCGCGCCGTGTTGCGCATCGGCACCTACGAACTGCTGCAGCGCATCGACATTCCCTACCGGGTGGCGATCAACGAGGCGGTCAATCTGGCCAAGAGTTTCGGTCCCGAAGACGCCCACCGCTTTGTCAACGGCGTGCTCGACAAGGTGGCAGCGGCCAGCCGCAAGCTGGAAGTCGCCGCCCGAAATCGTTGACCGGCCATGGCCACCGATGAATTCGGCCTCATCGAGCGCTTTTTCAAGGGCACTGCCACGCCGGGCATCGGCGTGCGCCTGGGAATCGGCGACGATGCCGCCGTGCTCGATCCCGGGCCCGGGGTCGAGTTGGTAGCGACCGTCGACACCCTGGTTGCCGGCGTGCATTTTCCGGTCACTGCCTGCGCAGCCGCCATCGGCCAGCGGGCGCTGCGCGTCAATCTGAGCGATCTGGCAGCCATGGGTGCGACCCCGCGTTGGTTTTTGCTGGCCCTGAGCCTGCCCACGGCCGACGAGGACTGGCTCGCCGGTTTCAGCACCGGTCTCGCCACCGCCGCCGCCCGCTATGGTTGTGCCCTGGTCGGGGGCGACACCACGCGCGGGACGCTCACCATCAGCATCACCGCCCTGGGCACGGTGCCGACGGGCGCCGCGCTGACTCGCGGCGGCGCCAGCGTCGGCGATCTGGTGCTGGTCACCGGCACCCTTGGGGGCAGCGCCGCAGCGCTGGCCGAAATGCAGCGCAACGGCGCCACCAGGGCGCAACCCGCCGCTCTCGACGCCGACTACTGGTACCCGGAACCGCGCCTGACGGAGGGTCAGGCGCTGCGCGGCCTGGCGTCGGCGGCGATCGACATCTCCGATGGTCTCCTCGCCGATCTCGGCCATGTGGTGCGGGCCAGCGGGGTCGGCGCGGAGCTGACCCTCGATGCCCTGCCGCTGAGTACGGCCGCCGTCGCGCGCTTCGGGCTGGAGCAGACCCGAGCCTGGGCACTATCCGCCGGCGACGACTATCAGCTCTGCTTCACCGTGCCGCCCACGCGACTGGCAGAGGTCGAGGCCCTCGCTGGCGCCCGCGGCTTCCAGTTCACCCAGATTGGACGGCTGGCCGGCACACCCGGTGTCAGGGTGCGCGATGCGGCGGGCCGGGAAGTTGCCATCGCCGAGCGGGGGTTTCGCCACTTTTGAGCCCGGATACACAACCCACCCTCGATCGCCTGCTGCACGACCCCGTGCTGCTGGTCGCCTTCGGTTTCGGCAGCGGTCTCGCGCCGCGCGCCCCCGGCACCTGCGGCTCGCTGGCGGCGCTGGCGCTGTCCCCTCTGCTGCTCTGGCTGCCGGCACCGCTGGCCTGGGGCTTCCTGGCGATCGCCGTGATCGCGGGCATCTTCATCTGCGGCAGCGCAGTGTCCCGGCTGGGCGTGGCGGATCAGCCCGGCAGCGTCTGGGACGAGTTCGCCGGATTGTGGCTGGCGCTGCTGCTGGCACCCTCCGGATGGCTTTTCTGGGCCGGCGCCTTTGTCCTGTTCCGGATTTTCGATATCGTCAAACCTTGGCCGATCCGCTGGCTCGATCGGCGTTGCGCGGGCGGGTTCGGCGTGATGATCGACGATCTGGCGGCCGGTCTGGCGACGGGAGCGGTCCTGCAATTGCCGGGGGTTTTGCGATGAAATACTGGCTCGGCTGGGCACTGCTGATCGCAGCCATGCCCGCGCACACCCAGGACATCCGCGCCATCGCGCTGTTCCCCCAGCGGGCGATGTTCGAGATCGACGGCACCCAACGCCTGCTCAGGGTGGGGGAGACGTCACCGGAGGGGGTCAAATTGCTCGCCAGCGACAGTCGGCGCGCCCGGCTGGAAGTGGCCGGCAAGCCCATCGAACTGGAGCTGTCCCAGCACGTCGCTTCGCGCTTCAGCCAAGCCCAGTACGCCGAGGTGCGCGTGCCGCGCGATGCCCAGGGGCACTACTACGTCGGCGGCGACATCAACGGTCACGGCGTAGAATTCATGGTCGACACCGGCGCCACCATGATCGCCATGAACAGCATCGATGCCGATCGCCTTGGGCTGCCCTGGCAGGATCAACCCCGCAGCGCCACCAGCACGGCGGGCGGCGTGGTGCCCTCCCATGCGGTGACGCTCGCCAAGGTCAGCGTGGGCGGGATCACCGTGCGCGAGGTCCCGGCGGTCGTCGTGGTCGGCCGACACCCGCCCCAGGTGCTGCTGGGCAACAGCTTTCTCACCAAGGTCGAAATGACCGAGGACGCCGGCACTCTGGTGTTGCGGCAGAAGTATTGATCATTTTTCGTCCCGCACCGGAGTCATCATGACCAAACTGGCCCGCCGCATCATTCCCTGTCTCGACGTCGATGCCGGCCGCGTGGTCAAGGGCGTCCGCTTCGTCGACATCCGCGACGCCGGCGACCCGGTGGAGGTGGCCCGTCGCTACGATCAAGCCGGTGCCGACGAGATCGCCTTTCTGGACATCACCGCGAGCCACGAAAACCGCAACACCACCCTCGACACCGTGGCGCGCATGGCCGCCGCAGTATTCATTCCCCTCACCGTGGGCGGCGGGGTGCGCACCCTGGAGGACATCAAGGCATTGCTGCGCGCCGGCGCCGACAAGGTGAGCATCACTTCCGCGGCCGTTCGGGATCCGGGGCTGGTGCGGGCGGCGGCGGCCCGCTTCGGCAGCCAGTGCATCGTGGTGGCGATCGACGCCAAGCGTGTGTCCGCCCCCGGCGAGCCGCCACGGTGGGAGGTTTTCACCCACGGCGGACGTCAGGCCACCGGCCTGGATGCCGTGGCCTGGGCCGGCCGCATGGCCGCGGCCGGAGCCGGCGAAATCCTGCTCACCAGCATGGACCGCGACGGCACCCGGGACGGCTTTGACCTAGCGCTGACTCGCGCCATCTCCGACGCGGTAGCAGTGCCGGTCATCGCCTCAGGTGGGGTGGGCAATCTCCAGCATCTGGCGGACGGCGTGCTGCTGGGCCATGCCGACGCCGTGCTCGCCGCCAGCATCTTTCACTTCGGCGAGTTTACCGTCGCCGAGGCCAAGGCCTACCTGGCGGCGCGGGGCATCGCGGTGCGCTGACCCCCCGGCCGCCGTTCAGGCCACCAGCGTCCGCTCGGCCCGGAATAGCCTGCGCACGTGGTCAGGCGCTTCGCGCAGGAAGTCCAGAAAATCCGCAATCCCCAGCGCGGCTTTTTCCGCGGAAGTGAACGGCCCCAGCGCGATCTTTTCGCGGGTGCTGAAATACCAGCCGTTGGGCAGTTGGAAGATCCTGCTGCTGCGGCCGACAGCCAACGGGTTGCCCGGCTGTTCACCGGCGCGTGGCATCACCTCGATCCGGGCGTGTTCGACATCGTTCATTGCGGTCACCTCGGCGGGCACGGCGCAATGCCGATGCCCAAACGGTTGTCCGCGGTTTTACAACACTTTGGCAAACCGCCGCAAGGTCAGTCGCCGCCAGATCGACCGCCGTCCACCGGCTTCCGCTGGGCATCGAAGATGATCTGTGCCTTGAGCAGGTTGATCGCCTCCCGGACCTGATTGTCGGCGGCCAGCGCGGTGCTCGCGGGCGCCTTGCGCTGGGTTTCGCCGCCACCTCCAGCCGCCAGGTGGCCGCCGAGATTGGCCTCCTTGACGGTGAATTTGGGCTCGACCTCGTGCACCTCGGCGCGGGGAACCTCGATGTCGGGCTGGATGCCCTCGGCCTGGATCGAGCGTCCGCCGGGGGTGTAATACAGTGCGGTGGTCAATTTGATCGCCCTGCCGTCACCCAGCGGCAGGACATTCTGCACTGAGCCCTTGCCGAAGCTGCGGGTGCCGATCACCAGCGCACGCCGGCGGTCCTTGAGGGCTCCGGCAACGATCTCCGCCGCCGAAGCGGTGCCCTCGTTGATCAGCGCCACCACGGGCACGCCGGGCAGCGCTTCACCGGGGGTCGCTTCCGCGCGGCTGTTGGCCGATTCGGCCCGCCCTTCGGTGTAGACGATCAGACCGCCGTCGAGCAGGGCATCGGCAACCTCGACCGAGGCCGGCAACAAGCCCCCCGGATTGTTGCGCAGATCGAGCACCAGGCCTTGGAGTCCGTCGGAACGGCCGCGCAGCTTGGTGAGCGCCTTGCGGAATTCCGCGCCGGTCTGCTCCTGGAACTGGGCGATGCGCACATAGCCGTAACCGGGTTCCAGTTCCTCCCAGCGCACGCTCTGCACGGTGATGATGTCCCGGCGGATTTCGACCACCTGGGGTTCGCCCGAACCCTCGCGGCCGATGGTGAGCCGGATCATGGTGCCCTTGGGTCCGCGCATCAGGGAAATCGCCTCATCCAGGCTCATGCCCTGGGTGGAGCGGTCATCCAGCTGCAGGATCAGGTCTCCCGGACGCAACCCAGCGCGGGCCGCGGGCGTGTCGTCGATGGGAGAGATCACTCGTATGTAGCCGCGCTCCAGGCCGACTTCGATCCCCAACCCGGCAAATTCGCCGGTCGTGTGCTCCTTCAGCTCCTCGTAGGACTCCTCCTGGAGAAATGCGGAATGGGGATCGAGCTCGCCGAGCATGCCGGTGATCGCCTTCTCGAGCAGGGTCCGATCGTCGATCTCCTCCACGTAAGCACGACGCACCTGATCGAAGATCTGCGCAAAGAGCTGCAGTTCGTCGAGGGGCAGCCTCGCTTCCTGCGCCGTGGCACCGGTTTGCTGGTCTCCAGGCGCGGAGGTCGCCGCGCGGTCGGCCGCGAAGCCAAGGGCAGCCCCGACGGCGAAGGGCAAGCAGAACAGGAGGCGCAGAGCAATGGCTTTCATGGGCGTCGAGGATTTCCCGGTGTCAGGATGGATGGAACTGGGGCGCCGATGGCGCCGCGCACGGACTGCGGTGCAGTGCGGCGATTGGGCCGCCGAGCATAGCCTGTGTCATCGGACGAAGGTAGTCACCGCCGGGGGTCAGGACGGCTTGCGCAGCCACAGCGCCGGGTCAAGGGTCTTGCCCCCCCGGCGGATTTCGAAGTAGAGGGCACTTTCCCTAAGGCCGCCGCTGTTGCCCGCGCGGGCGATGACGTCGCCCCCGTTCACGGTCTCGCCCACCGACTTGAGCAGGGACTGATTGTGGGCATAGAGGGTCAGATAGCCGCCGCCATGGTCGAGAATGATCAACTCGCCGTGGCCGCGCAGATAGTCGGCAAACACCACGGTGCCGGCATGCACCGCACGCACCGCGTCGCCCTCCCGGGCGGCGATCATCCAGCCGCTCCAGGCCAGCGAGCTGGCGCGGCTGGCGCCATAGCGATTGAGCAATCTGCCGGCGGCCGGCCACGGCAGCCGGCCCGCCTGGCTGGCAAAGGCGCCACTGCCCGCCGCTGCCGGAGCGCGGGCGAGGTCGTCCAGCAGGCGCTGTAGCCGGCGCGCTTCCTCCGCCATTTTGTGCAGCCGGGCGCGCTCGTCGGCGAGCTGTTCGGCCAGCGCCCCCACCAGGGTCCGACGCTGTTGTGCGGTGGCATCCAGTTGCGCCAGCTCCTGCGCCAGCGCCGTCCGGCGGGTTTCCAGTTGGGCGCGTTCGGCGGCGACGGTGGCGGTCAAGGCGTCGAGCTCCGCCACGGTCGCCCGCAAGCCCGCGAGCTGCTCCGCCCGGGCCGCCACCAGGTAGCCGTAGTACTGCATCATGCGATCGGCGGCCAGTGGATCTTCCTGGTTGAGCAGCACCTTGAGGGGCTCGCTGCGCCCCAGCCGGTAGGCGATCGCGATGTCGTCGTGGAGGCGCTGCAATTGCCGTTGCCCCTGCGCTTCCGTGTCCGCGCGCTGCGCTTCCAATCGGGTCAACTCGCGCTCCGCGCTGGCGATCTCGGCCGCCAGCTGACCCTGGCGCCGGCGCAGCCGGGCGATCTCCGTTTCGGCGGTTTGCAGCGCCCGCTCCAGCGCTCGACGCTCGGCGTCAGTTTGCTCGATGCGACGCTCGCCGGCGCCGATTTCCTGTTTCAGGCCGCGCAGGCGAGCCTGATCGTCCGCCGCGCCTGCAGTGGCAAGCCCCAGCAAGCAGCAGGCGATAGCCAACCGGGTCACGTCGCCGCGCGCCGGCTCCGGGACAGGTCCAGTGCGGCTTCGACGAGGCAATGCCCGGTCATTTCCGCAGGTTGCGGCAGATCCATCAGGGCCAGCACGGTCGGCGCAACGTCGGCCAGGGTACCTCCCGGGCACAGTGTCAGCTGGCGAGGGCCGGCGTATATCAGCGGGACCGGCAGACTGGTGTGCGCGGTCGAAGGGCCGCCATCTTCTGCGACCATGCACTCGAGATTGCCGTGATCGGCGGTGATCAAGCATTGCCCACCGCTCTGTTGTAGCGCCTCCAGGATGCGACCAAGGCAGACATCGACTGCCTCCACCGCCTTGACGGCGGCGGCAAAGTTGCCGGTGTGGCCCACCATGTCGCCATTGGCGAAGTTACACACGATGAGATCGAAGCGCCGGCTGGCGAGCGCCGCCACCACGTGATCGGTCACCTCGAAGGCACTCATCTCCGGCTGCTGGTCGTAGGTGGCCACCTTGGGTGACGGCACCAGCACGCGCTCCTCACCGGGATAGGGCTCTTCGCGGCCGCCGCTGAAGAAAAAGGTGACGTGAGCGTATTTCTCGGTCTCGGCGATGCGCAACTGAGTCTTGCCCAGGCCGGCCAGATATTCGCCGAGCGAGCGAGTGATCGACTCCGGCGGGAAGGCGATGTGTACCGGCAGGTCCGCGGCGTACTCGGTGGTAGTGACGAAATCCACGAGCCTGGGCCTGCGCTGGCGCGGGAAGCCCGCAAATTCCGGTTCCACCAAGGCGCTGGTGATCTGGCGCGCGCGATCGGGGCGGAAGTTCATGAAGATCACGGCATCGCCATCGGCGATCACTGCCGCCGGTTCATCCGCTGCCTGCACCCAGGTCGGCTGGACGAACTCATCGCCTTCGTCCCGGGCATAGGCCGCGTGCAGCGCGCCGAGTGCATCCGGCATGCGATACGGCGCGACGCCAGCGGTGAGCAGGTCGTAGGCGCGCTGCGTTCGCTCCCAGCGCTGATCCCGGTCCATGGCGTAGTAGCGACCACAGATCGACGCGATGCGCCCGCAGCCGAGCTCCGCGAACACGGCCTGGGCACTGCGCAGCGAAGCCTCGGCGCTACGCGGGGGTGTGTCCCGGCCATCGAGAAAGGCATGCAGATAGACGCGGCGGGCGCCGCGGCGGGCGGCGAGCGCGATCGCCGCGAAGATGTGGTCCTGATGGCTGTGCACGCCGCCTGGCGATAGCAGGCCGAGCAGGTGTACCGCACCGCCGTTGGCGACGGCGCCGTCGATGGCCTGGCAGTACGCCGGGTTGGCATCGAAGGCGCCGCTGGCGATCGCGGCATTGATGCGGGTGAGGCTCTGGTAGAGCACGCGGCCGGCGCCGATGGTCATGTGGCCGACCTCGGAGTTCCCCATCTGGCCCTCCGGCAGTCCCACGTCGAGGCCGGACCCGGAAATCAGCGTATGGGGGAATTCGCTCCAGAGCCGGTTCCAGGTGGGCGCCCGCGCCGCCTGGATCGCGTTGTAATCCCGGCTCTCGCTGTACCCCCAGCCGTCGAGGATCAGCAATGCCGTGGTTTGCCTGCCACTTTCCATCTTGATGAGCTCGAAGTGCGGCGCCGACCGGGAGGAGGCCATGGTACTGCGCTCTTGCCGAAAAGGCCATTTGCCCCCGTCGCCAGCGGAGCCGGCCCCGCCCGTCTGCGTGGCGGGATCGCCCTGTGTATACTAGGCCGCCATTGTATGAGTAGTGCGCCGGAGCCTTGATGGCAGACTTTCTGGTCTTTGTCAGCGAACAGTGGCTGCTGGTGAGCCTGCTGCTGGCATTGATCTATGTGTTTGTATTACTCGAGCATTTCAAGGCGGGCAAGCAGCTCTCGGTACACGAAGTGACCCGCCTGCTCAACGGCGACGAGGCTGTGCTGGTCGACCTGCGGGATGCCAAGGACTACCAGGCCGGACACATCCACCACGCCATCAATATCCCGCTGAGCCAGCTCCCCACCCGAATCGACGAGCTGCAGGGCGCGCGCGACAAGGCGGTCGTACTGATCGACAAACTCGGTCACCAGGCCGCAGCTGCCGGGCGCCAGCTGCGGCGCGCGGGATTCCGCGTCCATCGCCTGCGCGGCGGCATGGCCGAGTGGCAGGCGCAGAGCCTGCCGGTGGTTTCGTGATGGTGGACGTCGTTCTGTATGGGACCCGCGTCTGCCCCTACTGCGTCGCCGCGCGGCGGCTGCTGCGCAGCAAAGGCGTCGAATTTCACGACGTCCCGGTCGACGGCGACCCGGCATTGCGGCACCTGATCGCCGAACGCAGCGGCCGGGACACCGTACCTCAGATCTGGATCGGCGAGCATCACGTCGGCGGCTTCACCGATCTGCAGGCGCTCGACCGCGCGGGCCGCCTGGATCAGCTGCTGGCCGCCGCGAGATCGGACTGACCCCCCCATTGCGCAGGACCGAGGAACACACACCATGAGCTCAGACCCAAACACTGGGGCGATCGACACCAACACCACCGCAGCTGGACCGCAACTGGGCATCCAGCGCATCTACATCAAGGACCTGTCGTTCGAGTCTCCGCTGGGGCCCGCGGGAGCCGCGGGGACCGCTCAGGCGCACGTCGAACAGGAGCTGGGAGTCGGGGTACGCCGCGTCGATGACAGCAACTACGAAGTGATGCTGAAACTCACCATCACCCTGCGCGATGACGAGCGCACGCTCTACCTGGTGGAGCTGGAACAGGCCGGGCAGTTCCTGGCCAAGGGCCTGGACGACAATGCCCTGGCCCAGGTGCTGAACATCCATTGCCCGACCATCCTGTTCCCCTACGCACGAGAAGCCGTCGACAGCCTCCTCTCCCGCGGCGGCTTTCCACCGCTGTCGCTGCCGCCGGTCAACTTCGAGGCACTGTACCGGCAAGCCATCGAACAGCGCCGCCAGGCCGCCCCGGCGAGCTGATCCGGTCAATCGCCGTCGGCATCGGCGGCGATGCCCAATTCCTGAATCTTGCGGGTCAGGGTATTGCGCCCCCAGCCGAGCAGTTCGGCGGCGTCGCGCTTGCGACCCCCGGTGTGCTGCAAGGCGGTCTCGATGGCGGCGCGCTCGAAGTTCGGCGTGGCGACATCCAGCACTGCCCGGGCGCCGGCGGAGAGCTGACTGGCGATCCAGCGGCGCAGGCAGGGCTCCCAGTCGTTCGGCGGAGCGGTTGCCGCGACGTCTCTGTCCAAGAGCTCGGGCGGTAGATCGGACTTCAGCACTTCGCGCCCGGAAGCCATCACCGTCAGCCACCGGCAGGTATTTTCCAGCTGGCGCACGTTGCCCGGCCAGGACAGCCCACACAGGAACGACTCGGCCTCCGGAGACAGCGACTTGGGCTCGACATTGAGCTCTTCGGCCGATTTCTTGAAAAAGTACCGCATCAGCTGCGGGATGTCCTCGCGCCGATCCGCCAACCTCGGCAGATGGATCCGGATGACGTTGAGGCGGTGAAAGAGGTCCTCGCGAAACCGGTGTTCCGCCACCAGGTGTTCGAGGTTTTGGTGGGTGGCGGCGATGATGCGCACATCCACCTTCACCGGGGTGTGGCCGCCGACCCGGTAGAACTCGCGGTCGGCCAGCACGCGCAACAGCCGCGTCTGGGCTTCCGGCGGCATGTCACCGATCTCGTCCAGGAACAGCGTGCCCCCATCGGCCTGCTCGAAGCGACCCACGCGGCGCTGCGCGGCACCGGTGAATGCACCCTTTTCATGACCGAACAACTCGGATTCGATCAGGTCATGGGGAATGGCCGCCATGTTCAAGGCGATGAAGGGGCGCTCCCGCCGCGGACTGTGCCGGTGCAGTGCCCGCGCCACCAGTTCCTTGCCGGTTCCCGACTCACCATTGATCAGCACCGTGATGTGCGAGTGCGACAAGCGGCCAATGGCGCGGAAGACCTCCTGCATGGCCGGCGCTTCGCCGATGATCTCCTTGGATACCTCGGCCTCCGGAGCCTTGACCGACTTGGCCTTTTCGCGCGCGAACTCGATGGCGCGCCGCGTGACCGAAACCAGTTCCTCGATGTCGAACGGCTTCGGCAGATATTCGAAGGCACCCCCTTGATAGGCAGCCACCGCGCTGTCGAGATCGGAATGTGCCGTGGTGATGATTACCGGCATGCCCGGATTTTCCCGGCGCAGTTTCTCCAGGAGCTCCAAACCGCTGACCCCCGGCATGCGGATGTCGCTGATCACGGTGTCGGGCAGATCCTGCCCCAGGCGCTTGAGCATGCTCTGCGCATCCTCGAAACAGCGCACGTCCATGTCCGCCTTTTCCAGCGCCCTTTCCATCACCCATCGGATCGACTTGTCGTCATCCACGATCCAGATTGTCGGCTTCATCGCGTTGTCCATGTTTGGTCTGTATCGGCAGATAGATCGAAAATCGGGTGCGGCCTGGGACGCCATCGCACTCGATCAGGCCATGGTGCAGGTGAATCGCCGACTGGGCGATGGGCAGTCCCAGCCCCGAGCCTTCCGGACGCCCGCTGACCAGCGGGTAAAAAATGCGATCGTGAATGTCCTCCGGAATCCCAGGGCCGTTGTCGATGACGTCCAGGCGGCAGACGATGCGGTGACGCTGGCCACCGATGGTGAAATGATTGACCACGCGGGTGCGCAATACGATCCGGGCGCTGCCGTCGGCGAGTTGACCCGAAGCTTCGACCGCCTGCATGGCATTGCGCACCAGATTCAATACCGCCTGGATCAGCTTGCCGCGATCGCCGTATAACTCCGGGATACTGGGGTCGTACTCGCGCACGATGCGCAAGCGGCCGCCGGTCTCGGCTTCCACCAACGCGGCCGCGCGCTCGGTGATCTCGTGCACATTGACCGCCACCAGCTGCGCCGGCAACGATGGCCCGAGCAGCCGGTCGACCAACTGCCTCAGGCGCTCGGTCTCGGCGATGATGATATCGGTGTACTCCCGCAAATCGTCCCGACCCAGCTCCTGGGCGAGCAACTGGGAGGCGCCGAGGATGCCTCCCAGCGGGTTTTTGATTTCATGGGCGAGGCCGCGGACGAGGTTCCGCGATGTGTCATTGGCCGACAACAGGGCGCGCTCCCGATCGATCCGCATGCTGCGATCCATCGGCTGGATTTCGAGCAACAGCAACGGACCATCGCGCTGCAGCGGAGTGACCGTGTAATCCACCGTCACCTCCCGACCATCGCCCGCGACCACTTTCACCACGCGTTCGGTGTAGGGCTGCTGTTCCGCCAACGCTTGGCGCAACAGGGTTTCCCGAGGCCCGGGATCGGCGAAGCACCCGATGAATCGCGCACCTTTCAAACGGCTTGCACTGATTTCGAGCAGGGTCTCGGCAGCCGTATTCAGATACAGCACGCACAAGCGTGCATCCAGCAGCACCACTGCTGTCTTCAGGTTGTCGAGCAGAAACTGGTCTGCGTTGAACAGCAAAGGGCTATGGACCGCGAGCATGGAGAGATCCTCGAGTCGCTTGAGCATGCAGGTATCAGGCCATTTTCCCGCTGGTCGCTCCGGCCGCCTGGGCCGGCACTGCGGCGGCCACCCTGGCCGAGCACGGGGTTGGACACCTTTGCTACCACCTTGGTACGCCCAAACCTACCGGCCGTCATTTTGGGGATGGCTTGGGCTTGGGCGGACTCGCTTTGACCGAAGGATGTTTGACGGAGTGGCGCTTGACGTGGATCGCCACCACGTTGCTCTGCGTGATCACAGTGCCGGATTGATCCAACACCTCCGCCAGAATGGTGCGGGTGCCGCGGTACAGCTCACCGAGCGCGATCGTGGTGGCCGCAGCAGGCATCCCCTGCGGCTCTCCGTCGAGGAAGAATTGCACCGAGTGCCCGCCCTGCAAGGGTGGTTCGAGCTCGAGCTGGACTACGACACTGAGCTGATCGGGCAGTATGGTGGCGTCATTTTCGGGGCTGGTGATCTCCACTCTGGAATAGGGATTGGCCGGGGATTGAGCCGCCTGACCCTCTTTGCCGGACACTTCGAGCGCCGGCTGGGTATTGGCGTCCTTGAGCTCGATGGCCTCGACCTGCCCCTGCTCTGGGGGGGTATCGGTGTAGGACACTTCGCCACCCGGCCCAATGACCCGATAGACCGTCTGGCCAGCCCGGCCGGACGCGACCGCCAGGCACGCCAAGAGCACCAAGCCCCAGGCCCACGCCGTCCGTGCATGACGCGCGGGCGTGGGGGCGCCCCGGCGATCGCGCGGAAATCCTGGATGGCTCATCGCATGACCCTCCTGTAACCCGCCGCGGATGGCAGGATTCGGCCGCCGTGGACGGCCATCCCGCCCCGAGCCCACCACCATTCCCCACCCGGAGCACACCCCGGCCGAGGTCCACCGGAATTCAGTCTACCAGCTGCCGGCGGCCGGCGGCCGGTACTGAGACCACAAAAAAAGCCCGGTGTCGCCACCGGGCTTCGCGTACCCGAGACGGGTCCGGTCAAACGCTGTAGTACATGTCGAATTCCACCGGATGCGTGGTCATCCGCAGGCGGTCGACCTCGGCCTGCTTGAGCTCGAGGTAGGCATCGATCATATCGTCGTCCATCACTCCGCCCACCTTGAGGAACTCGCGATCCGCATCCAGTGACGCGAGTGCCTGCTCCAGCGAACCACAGACGGTGGGAATGGCCTTGGCTTCTTCCGGGGGCAGATCGTAAAGATCCTTGTCGGCGGCATCGCCGGGGTGGATCTTGTTCTGGATGCCATCGAGACCGGCGAGCAGCAGCGCGGTGAACGCCAGATAGGGGTTGGCCGCCGGGTCAGGGAAGCGGACCTCGATGCGCCGCGCCTTGGGATTGGGCACGAAGGGAATCCGGATCGAGGCGGAGCGATTGCGCGCTGAGTAGGCAAGCATCACCGGCGCTTCGAAACCGGGCACCAGCCGCTTGTAGGAATTGGTGGCCGGATTGCTGAACGCGTTGATGGCCTTGGCGTGCTTGATGATGCCGCCAATGTAGTAGAGCGCGGTTTCCGACAGCCCGGCGTAAACGTCGCCGGCGAAAATGTTCTTGCCGCCCTTGGATAGCGACTGGTGGCAGTGCATACCGGAGCCGTTGTCGCCGACCAGCGGCTTGGGCATGAAGGTGACCGTCTTGCCGTAGGCGTGGGCGACGTTGTGCACGCAGTATTTGAGGATCTGCACTTCGTCGGCCTTGCGGGTCAGCGTCGCTGGACCAACGCCGATCTCGCACTGTCCGGCGGTGGCGACCTCGTGGTGATGCACTTCGATGACCAGGCCCATCTGCGCCATGGCGTCGCACATGGCCGCGCGCAGGTCGTGGAGCGAGTCCACGGGCGGCACCGGGAAATAGCCACCCTTCACTCCCGGCCGGTGGCCGCGGTTGCCGTCCGCGAAATCGTGCTCGGAAGCCCAGGAGGCCTCTTCGGACATGATCTTGTAGAAAGCGCCACTCATGCCGGCGCCCCATTTCACCTGATCGAATACGAAAAACTCCGGCTCCGGCCCGAACAGCACGGTGTCCGCGATGCCGGTGGAGCGCAGATATTCCTCCGCGCGGACTGCGATGGAGCGCGGATCGCGGCTGTAACCCTGCATGGTGGCGGGCTCGACGATATTGCAGCGGATGATTACGGTGGGGTCATCGGTGAACGGGTCGAGAATTGCCGAGCTGTCGTCGGGCATCAGGATCATGTCGGATTCATTGATGCCCTTCCAACCGGCGATCGACGAACCGTCGAACATCTTGCCATCTTCGAAAAAGCTGTCGTTGACTTCGGTGGACGGCATGGAAACGTGATGCTCTTTACCTTTGGTGTCGGTAAAGCGCAGATCGATCCAGCGCGCCTCGGCCTCTTTGATCAACTCCAACGTCTTTGACATTCTGCTCCTCCAATCGGGATCAATTTCAGGCATTCCCGGGTCTTCTTGCCGATCAAACACTGGGCGGCGAAGAGATCCGACAGCCCCTCGGGAACGGGAACGAAGGCAAACATTGCGCCATGTCGGCCCAACCGAGGCGGCCAACAGCGCTGAGGGCGCGCTTCCGGCGGCGGGGAAGCTGACGCCGGCCCGCCGCGCCATGGCGTGCGCGGGTTCGCCACTATAGCAGCCGCCAGCGGCAGCCGGAATCGGACCCCGCCCCAACAGACCGCCCAAAATTGGTGCTAATGACCATTCATTAGCCCAACTTTGGTGCGCTTTGCCCGCTTGCGGCGCCACCAGCGGCTCCCCTCGCGGCGGCCTATAATCCTGCACCGGATGCTCGACCCCAGCCCAGATGCGCTTCGTCGTCAAACTGTCCCCCGAAATCATCGTCAAGAGTGCCGCGGTACGGCGCCGGTTCATCCGCCAGTTGCGCCGCAACCTGCGCACGCAGATCAAACGTATCCTTGAGCCCGCCACCATCACCGGCAACTGGGACCGGATCGAAATCGATGCACCAATAACGGGCGCCGCCGAAACCGACATCGCCCGGGTACTGGCCCATACGCCCGGGATCCACAGCTTTGCCCGCGTCACCGCCCATCCACTGGGCGATATCGACGCCATGGCCGAGCACGCCTGGAACCACTATGGCGCGTTGCTGGCAGGCAAGAAATTCGTTGTGCGGGTCAAACGCTCGGGCAACAACCCCTACACCTCACCACAGATCGAGCGCGAAATCGGCGGCCGCCTGCTGGCCCGCGCCGCCAACGCGCGCGTCTCGCTGCGCGACCCGGACGTGACCGTGCGACTCGACGTGGTGGATGACCGATGCTACGTCGTAGAACAGCAGCAGCCCGGGCTGGGCGGTTTCCCGCTGGGCCAGCAACCCCCGGTGCTGTCGCTGATGTCCGGTGGCTTCGACTCCACGGTCGCCAGCTATCTCATGCTGCGGCGCGGGCTGCGCACACACTTCTGTTTTTTCAATCTGGGCGGCCGCGCCCATGCCCTCGGCGTCAAGGAAGTCGCCCACTACTTATGGGAGCGGTTCGCATCCAGCCACGCCGTCACCTTCGTGACGGTGCCCTTCGAGGGCGTGGTCGCCGAAATCCTGGAGCGGATCGAGGATTCGCTGATGGGCGTGGTGCTCAAACGCATGATGCTGCGCGCCGCGACCGCGGTGGCCCAGGGACTGCACGTGGATGCCCTGGTTACCGGCGAGAGCATCGCCCAGGTGTCCAGCCAGACCCTGCCCAATCTCGCAGTGATCGACCGCGCCACCGAGATGCTGGTGTTGCGGCCGCTGATCGCCATGGACAAGCAGGACATCATCGCCCTGGCGCGGCAGATCGGCACGGAGCCGTTTGCCGCGAACATGCCGGAATACTGCGGGGTGATCTCGGTGCGGCCGAGCACCAACGCCCGCCGCGACCAGGTGGAGCACGCCGAGGCCCAGTTCGATTTCGCGGTACTGGAGCGCGCCCTTGCCACGCGTACCGAGGAGGACATCGCCACCGTGCTCCAGTCCGGCTGCGGCGAGGCGGAGGTCGAAGTGTTCAAGGCGCCGCAGCCCGGCGTGCCCATCCTCGACATCCGCCACCCGGATGAATGCGAGCGCCGTCCATTGCGCGCGGGAAATGCCCGGATCGAGGCGGTGCCGTTTTATCGGCTGGAACCGTTTTTCCGCGACCGCCCCAAGGATTCGGCCTTCCTGTTGTACTGCGACAAGGGCCTGATGAGCCGCCTCCACGCCGAACTGCTGGTCGCGCAGGGCTTCTCCCGGGTCGCCGTCTACCGGCCCTGAAATCGGCCGGTCATTCTCCCTGGGGGTGCGGGTCCGTATAATGCGCGCCCGCTCTCCCGGTACCCCCCATGTCCGCCAGCAAGCTGCGCAACATCGCCATCGTCGCCCACGTCGACCACGGCAAGACCACCCTCGTCGATCGCCTGTTGCAACAGTCGGGAACCCTGGACCGCAAGAGCCAGGGTGCGGAGCGGATCATGGACTCCAACGATCAGGAGCGCGAGCGCGGCATCACCATCCTCGCCAAGAACACCGCGATCGAATGGCGGGGCTACCGCATCAACATCGTCGACACCCCAGGCCACGCTGACTTCGGCGGCGAAGTGGAGCGGGTGCTGTCCATGGTCGATTCGGTGCTGCTGCTGGTCGATGCCGTGGATGGCC
>JADLCO010000124.1 GCA_020847115.1 Pseudomonadales bacterium
AGTAGTCGTACTCGTTGCCCAGCGTATCGTCGCCGCTGCTCACCCAGATACCAACATAGGCGCCGCTGATGCTGTAGTGCAGGTCACCGGATACCGCGGGGCTTCCATTACCCAAATCCAGGCCGCGCCACAGATACATGTTGGCAACAGCGGCCGAGGCCGACAGTTCACCGGTCGCATGGGCCGCGGGGGCTGCCAGCAGTGCGCCGCCCAAAATGGCTGCTGCTGCGCCACCGCGGAGGAAGGTGTTGTTCGACATAGGTTTTCCCTCTTGTGCATTGGAACGGGAACCCGACAAGGATTCCGATGTGCTTGCGCAAAGATGATCAAGCACGTCCCATGCCAGAAGGATCAATTCAAGATTAAAAAAGAGCGGGCGGTCTCATCACATGCCGCGCATACACAAGCTGGCGAAAACCGCGCGGGCGCTGCGCCAACAGATCACGGCACGGCAGTCGGCACGCGTTCTAGCGATTGCAGAATGCGGATCGTCAAGCACCGAATCGCGGCGGTTTGGCGGGGAAGATGTCGTAAGACATCTGATCGGAAATGGCACCGTCCAGAACTTATCCAAAAATAGATCGCAACGCCGGTGCTCGGCATGGCGAAAATCGCTCCGGAAAACTTCAATTACCGGACGCGCTGCGATCTCCTTTGGCACGCGACACTGTCATGCGCAGATTATTGCTCAAAGCCGCCTCACGCCGGGGCACCATGTTTTATTTTGGTGCGAAAATGTAATCTCCCTTACCTGGGTCGCCCATACTGCAGTGGCGATCAGTGGGCTCCGGATTTTTCCAGCACCTCTAGGCGGCGGCGCATTTCTTCCAGTTCCCGCTCAAGCGCTTGGTACTTCCGATCCGCCGGGGCGGCGGCGGGCCGATCCGTACTGTCCAGCAGTTGGTCCAGCCGCCGATCCACATCGGATTCAACCACCGCGGCCGTCGAATCACCCGCAGCACCGTCGTCGCCCGCAGCACCGGTGTTGCCCCGGTCGCCGCCGGGCACCCACTGCTGATTGCCGGTGAGGGTGCGGGTCTGCACATAGCCGCCTTTGCCACCTTCACCGCCGGCGCCACCCCGACCGCCGGCACCGCCGGCGCCGGCTGCGGCGCTGACGCGAATCGCTGCCGCCGGATCTCGCGGTGCTCCTTCGCCGGGCAGCGGGTAGTAGCGGACCCGGATCTTGCCGCCATCACCACCCGCTCCCCCGTCGCCGCCAGCGCCCCCGTCACCACCGTCGCCGCCGGGACACTTGCCGGCATGGCCGCCATCCTGGCCGCGTCCACCGGCCCCACCAGCCCCGCCAGTCCCACCGGGAGCCTCGATCGCCAGGGAGCCGAGCACCGCAACACCCAGGCGCAAGTCGAGATTCGCGCCCGGGGCGCCCGCGCCGCCCGCCGCGCCCGGCAGCCCCGCGGCGCCATCCGCGCAACTCGCTGCGCGACCGGTCCGGTCACGGCCATCGGCGCCGGGCGCACCGGCGGCACCGGCGCCCTGGATGCGCACGCCATTGCCGATCTCGGCGCGATCCACTTCCCAGCGCCATTGCGGGACGCCCGCCGGCAGGATCAGCGTGGCGCCATCGCCGAGCCGCCAACGCTCGAAGCGCGCGGTGGCCAAGGTCGGATCGAGCGTCCGGGTCTGGCCCGCAGGCACCTGCAGCTCGCCGGCAAGCGCGGATGACATCAGGCCACCGCCGATCAGCAGGGCGGCAGTGAAGGGAATCGCTTTCATGGAAAACTCTCTTGATGCAAGGAAAAAAGCAGGAACTGCCCATGCGCGCGGCCGCGCGATTCTATACGGCGATGTAGCGGCGCACGACCTCCTCTTCCATATCGCTGCCGGCGCCTGCCAGCACCACCGCGCCGCGATCCATGACCACATAGCGGTCGGCAAGATCGCGGGCGAATTCGAAATACTGCTCCACCAGCAGGATCGCCATCTCACCGCGATCGCGCAGCAGCGCGATGACCCGCTGGATGTCCTTGATGATCGACGGCTGGATGCCCTCGGTGGGCTCATCGAGGATCAGCAGCTGCGGCCGCATCACCAGCGCCCGGGCAATGGCGAGTTGCTGTTGCTGGCCGCCAGAGAGGTCGCCGCCGCGGCGGCCGAGCATCTGCTGCAGCACCGGAAACAGCTCGAAAATATCCGCGGGAATGCGCCGTTCGCGGCGCGGCAGCACGGCGAAGCCGGTCTTGAGATTCTCCAGCACGCTGAGCTGTGAAAAGATGTCGCGCCCCTGGGGCACATAGGCAATGCCCAGGCGCGCGCGCTGGTGCGGCGCCAGCCCGCTGATCTCCGTGCCCGCCCAGCGGATGCTGCCGCGGCGGATCGGCTGCTGCCCGGCGACCGCGCGCAGCAGCGAGGTCTTGCCGACACCGTTGCGGCCCATGACACAGGTGACCGCGCCAATTTCCGCAATACAGGAGACGGCGCGCAGGGCCTGGCTGGCCCCATAGAACAGATCGACATTCTCGACTTCGAGCATTCTCAGCGCCCCAGATAGACTTCGATCACGCGCTCGTCGGCCTGCACATGCTCGAGACTGCCCTCGGCCAGGGTGTGGCCCTCGTGCAGCACCGTCACCCGGCAATCCAGCGCCTTGACGAAGGTCATGTCGTGCTCGACCACTACCACCGCCTGCCGGCGGCTTATTTCCCGCAGCAACTGGGCGGTCTGCTCGGTTTCGCTATCCGTCATGCCCGCGGCAGGCTCATCGATCAGCAGCAGCTCCGGCTCCTGGGCCAACAGCATGCCGATCTCCAGCCACTGCTTCTGGCCGTGGGACAGAGCTCCCCCCGGTTGGCCGCCGAGCGCCGCCAGGCCGACCCGCTCGAGGATCGCCGCCATGCGCTCGCGCTCCTCCGCTGCGCGCGAATGCAGCAGCGTGGCGAACACGCCCCGATCCCCGCGCAGTGCCAATTCCAGGTTTTCCAGCACGGTCAGGCTCTCGATCACGGTGGGCTTCTGGAATTTGCGCCCGATCCCCAGGCGCGCGATCTCCGCTTCGTCGTGGCGGGTGAGATCGATGGTGTCGCGAAAGAACACCTCGCCCTCGGTGGGCCGAACCTTGCCGGTCACCACATCCATGAAGGTGGTCTTGCCGGCGCCGTTGGGACCGATGATGGCGCGCAGCTCGCCCGGGGCGATGGCCAGGGACAGCTCGCGCAGCGCCTTGAAGCCATCGAACGACACTGTGACGCCCTGCAGATACAGGAGGTTGGTGGGCTGGTGGTGATATCCCGCGGTCATCCGGGCACGCCCTCGGTGCTCGACGCCGCGGCCGGCGCCCGGCGCCGCCGGTCGAGCAGACCGACCACGCCGCGGGGCAGAAACAGCGTCGAGACCACGAACAGCCCGCCGAGCAGGAACAGCCAGATCTCCGGGAACGCGCCGGTGAACCAGGTCTTGCCGTAGTTGACCAACAGGGCGCCGACGACGGCACCGTACAGATAGCCGCGCCCGCCCACCGCCACCCAGACCACGATCTCGATCGAGGCCAGGGGCGCGAATTCACCGGGGTTGATGATGCCCACCTGGGGCACATAAAGGGCGCCGGCGATGCCGGCCAGCATGGCGCTGAGCACGAATACGAACAGCTTGTAGTGCTCGACCCGGTAGCCGAGAAAGCGCGTGCGGCTCTCGGCCTCGCGCACCGCCACCAG
>JADLCO010000125.1 GCA_020847115.1 Pseudomonadales bacterium
CTACGGGTTTCTGTCGGAAAACGCGGAGTTCGCCGCCGTCTGTCGCGCTCGGGGGCTGTGCTTCATCGGCCCCAGCGCCGAAGTGATCCGTCGCATGGGCGACAAGACCGAGGCGCGCCTGGCGATGCAGGCCGCCGGGATTCCGGTGACGCCGGGCAGCGAGGGCAACCTCGACGATCTCGATCATGCACTCCGAGTGGCCGCGGCGATCGGTTACCCGGTAATGCTGAAAGCCACCTCCGGTGGGGGCGGGCGCGGCATCCGACGCTGCGACAACCCCGATGATCTCGCCCGCAATTACGAACGAGTGATTTCCGAGGCCACCAAGGCGTTCGGCAGCGCCGAAGTGTTTCTCGAAAAATGCATCATCGATCCACGCCACATCGAGGTGCAGATCCTCGCCGATCGTCACGGCAATACCATTCATCTGTTCGAGCGCGATTGTTCGATTCAGCGTCGCAACCAGAAACTGATCGAGATCGCGCCGTCGCCGCAGCTCAGCGAGGCGCAGCGTGCCGAGGTGGGAGATCTGGCAGTGCGCGCCGCCAAGGCGGTCGGCTACGAAAACGCCGGCACCGTGGAGTTTCTGCTCGACGCCTCCGGCGACTTCTATTTCATGGAGATGAATACCCGGATCCAGGTCGAGCACACCATCACCGAGAGCATCACCGGGGTGGACATCGTCGAGGAGCAGATCCGCGTCGCCGCCGGGCTGCCGCTGCGCTACGCCCAGCACGAGATCGGCCGGCGCGGCTTCGCGCTTCAGTTTCGCATCAACGCTGAGGATCCCAAGAACGGCTTTCTGCCCAGTTTCGGCCGCATCACCCGCTACTACGCCCCGGGTGGTCCGGGGGTGCGCACCGATGCCGCCATCTACACCGGCTACAAGGTGCCGCCATACTACGATTCGATGCTCGCCAAGGTGATCGTCTGGGCGCTGACCTGGGAGGACGCCCTGGCGCGCTCGCGGCGCGCGCTCAACGACATGGCGGTGTTCGGCATCAAGACCACCATTCCCTACTACCAGCAGATCCTCGACTCCCCGGTGTTTCGCAGCGGTGCCTTCACCACCGGTTTCGTCGATGCCAATCCGCAATTGGTCAACTATTCGGACAAACGGCGCCCGGAGGAACTCGCCACCGTGCTCGCCGTCGCCATCGCCGCCCATACCGGGCACTGACTTCGGAGTTCGTTCGTATGGATCGGGTTCACATCACTGACACCGTATTGCGCGACGGCCACCAGTCGCTGATCGCGACCCGGATGCGCACCGAGGACATGCTGCCGATCTGCGCCGAACTCGACGCCGTGGGGTTCTGGTCGCTGGAAGTCTGGGGTGGCGCCACCTTCGACGCCTGTCTGCGCTTTCTCCAGGAAGACCCTTGGGAGCGGCTGCGGCAGCTGCGCGCCGCGCTGCCCAACACCCGCCTGCAGATGCTGTTGCGCGGCCAGAACCTGCTCGGCTACCGGCACTATGCCGACGATGTGGTGCGCGCCTTCGTGCACCGCGCCGCGGTGCTGGGCATGGACGTGTTCCGCATCTTCGATGCCCTCAACGACCTGCGCAACCTGCGCACTGCGATCGAGGCCACCAAGGAGGTGGGCAAGCACGCCCAGGGCACCATCTGCTACACCACCAGCCCGGTCCACGGCACCGCTGCCTTCGTCGCCCAGGGCCGCGAGCTGGCCGCCATGGGTTGCGACAGCATCGCCATCAAGGATATGGCGGGCCTGCTCACCCCTGGCGCCACCGAAGCCCTGGTGAAGGGGCTGCTCGACAGTGTCGGACTGCCGGTGCACTTGCATTCCCATGCCACTTCCGGGCTCGCCGAGATGTGCCAGCTCAAGGCCATCGAGGCGGGCTGCCGGCACATCGACACCGCCATTTCCAGCTTTGCCGGAGGTACCAGCCATCCACCCACGGAGAGCATGGTGGTGGCGCTGCGCGATACCGCCTGGGATACCGGGCTGGATCTCGATCGCCTGCAGCGCATCGCCGCCTACTTCCGCGAGGTGCGCAAGAAATACCACTCCTTCGAGAGCGATTACACCGGCGTCGACACCCGAGTCCAGGTCAATCAGGTACCGGGCGGGATGATCTCCAATCTCGCCAATCAGCTGCGCGAGCAGAACGCACTCGGGCGCATGGACGAGGTGCTGGCGGAGATCCCCCGGGTGCGCGCCGATCTGGGCTACCCGCCGCTGGTCACGCCGACTTCGCAGATCGTCGGCACCCAGGCCGTGCTCAACGTGCTGACGGGCCAGCGTTACCAGACCGTGAGCAACGAGGTGAAGCGCTATCTGCAGGGCGGTTACGGGCAGCCACCGGCGGCCATCGATCCGGAGGTGCGCATGCAGGCAGTGGGCACTGCCGAGACCATCGACTGCCGCCCCGCCGATCTGCTGCAGTCGGAGCTGGACAAATTGCGTGCAGATCTTGGCGAGCTCGCCGGCGGTGACGAGGACGTGCTGAGCTATGCGCTGTTCCCGGAGATCGGACGCCAGTTTCTCGAGGGGCGTCGCGCCGGCACGCTGACGCCGGAGCCGCTGGCGCCACCGGTGACCGCCGTTGCCGCGAGCGACGGCCCGGCGCGGGCGCCGACGGAATTCAACATCAGCCTGCACGGTGAGAGCTACCATGTGCGCATCACCGGCAGCGGACACAAGGGGCAGCCCGAACGCCACTTCTACCTCGATGTCGACGGCATGCCGGTGGAGCTGATGGTCGAGACCCTCGACGAGCTGGTACTGAGCGGCGGTGCCGAGGGCGCCATCGCCACCGCGATCAGCGGCCGCCGGCCGCGGCCCTCGGCGCCTGGCCACGTCGCCACCGCGATGCCGGGCAATATCGTCGCGGTACTGGTGGCCGAGGGCGAGCAGGTCCGCGCCGGCCAGCCGGTGTTGGTCACCGAGGCGATGAAGATGGAAACCGAGATCCAGGCACCGATCGCCGGTACCGTGACCCAGGTCCTGGTGCGCAAGGGCGACGCCGTGAACCCCGACGAGACCCTGATCGAAATCACCGCGGCCTGAGGCCATCTGGGTGGGGTTGGGGCAGGGCGCTACCTGGATCAAGCGCCGGCGGAAAACCTGTCGTTATAATCCCTCGAACGATTCATCCCGAGCGCAGCCTGGCGTGGCTTGCCTGCCGCGCGCCGCCAACTTTTTCGACATCCAGTGCCTTACCGGAGCCCAACATGAGAAACAGCACGCACCCCTCCATCAACCTCGCCGAGCTCGATTTCGATCCCGATGCCCTGCGGGCCAAATATCGCGAGGAGCGCGACAAGCGGCTCCGCCCCGAAGGTGCCTCTCAATATCAGGAAGTTACAGGAGACTTCTCCAGGTACGTCGATGATCCCTACATCGACGCGCCCATTGAGCGCGCGCCGCTCACCGACGAAGTCGAGGTGGTCATCGTCGGCGGCGGTTTCGGCGGCCTGCTCGCCGGCGCCCGGCTGCGCGAGGCCGGCATCGACGACATCCGGATCATCGAGAAAGGGGGCGATTTCGGTGGCACCTGGTACTGGAACCGCTACCCGGGCGCCCAGTGTGACGTGGAATCCTATGTCTATCTGCCGCTGTGCGAGGAGTTGGGTTACATTCCCAAGGAAAAATATTCCTATGCGCCGGAGATCCTCGAGCACAGCAAGGCCATCGCCCGCCACTACCGGCTCTACGACAACGCCTGTCTGCAGACCGAAATCACCGCCATGACCTGGGATGAAGCCAGCGCCCGCTGGATCGTTGAGACCAACCGCGGCGACCGCATGAAGGCGCACTATGTGGTGA
>JADLCO010000126.1 GCA_020847115.1 Pseudomonadales bacterium
CTTCGCCGGCCGCTCCAACGCCGGCACGTCGAGCGCGCTCAATGCCCTGACCGGGCAAGGCAAGCTGGCCCGCACCAGCAAGACGCCGGGGCGGACGCGGCTGCTCAATTTCTTTGCCGTCGGCCCGGGCCAGCGTCTGGTGGATCTGCCGGGCTACGGCTATGCGCGCGTCCCCAAGGCCATGAAGGACGACTGGGACCGCCATCTCGCCGCCTATCTGCAAGCCCGCCGCTCGCTGCGCGGGCTGGTATTGCTGATGGACATCCGCCACCCGTTGCAGGATTTCGACCGCCATCTGTTGCACTGGGCCCGGCAGGCCGAGCTGCCGGTTCACCTCCTGCTCACCAAGGCCGACAAGCTCAACCGCGGCCCCGCCCGGGCGACGCTGCTCGGCGTACAGCGGGAGCTCGCGCGACAGGGACACGCCGCGGTTACCGCGCAGACCTTCTCCGCCCCGGCACGCGCCGGCCTGGAGGAACTCGCCGGCAAGCTGTGCGAATGGCTGGACGCGTCAGCTTGACACCAGGAGAATCCGGTGCCGCTGGGCGCGATTTTCGATGCGCAGCCGTGCCACCATGGCGGCGGCGCGGTCCCGGTCCGAGACCCGCACCAACGAGTGCAGGAGCTGCGCCCGCTGCTCCAGCTCGCCGAGACGAAACACCGCGACGATGCCTGCCAGCTGGTGACAGGACCCGCGGGCGGAGTCCAGATCCGCGCCCGCCAGGGATTGGTCGATCTCATCGAGCAAGCGGTCGATCTCGTCGAAATAGGCCTCCCGCGGAACTTCCTCCCGGCTGCCCAGCCAGGCCGCCGGCAGGGACCCGCTGCGGCCGGCGTATTGGAGTACGGTCTCCAGAACCAGTTGCTCATCGTAGGGTTTGCGCAACACCCGCTCCACGCGCACGCGGTTGAGTTCCCGCCCGGGGTCGACGATCTGGTCGGCGGTGAGCACGATCACCGGAGTGTCGGCATTGCACGCGCCCGCCTGCTGAATGTGGCTGAGCGCCTCGACACCGGCGATTCCCGGCATGTGCAGATCCATCAAAATCACGTCGAAGCGGCGCTGCTGGCAGATCTCGATCGCCGCACGGCCATCGCCGACTTCGAGCAACTCGCAGCCGGTCCGCACCAACAGCTTGTTGAGCAGCAGCCGGCTGAAGGGGTTGTCCTCCACCGCCAGCACCCGCACCCCGGACAGATCGGCGGCATGCAGCGCAGCGGGCTCCGGGCACGGCCACAGGGCGGCGCGCAGCTCCTCGAGCCCCGCCGGCTTGCCCAGCCAATGGACGCGGGGATGGGCGCGGAGGAACTCCGCCGGGATGTCCTGGTGCAGGGCGGCGAGCGGCACCTGGACCGCGATCGGGCAGCGCAACTCGTCGACCAGGTGGCGCAGCGTCGCCAGTTGCCGGGTCGGCGGTTCGTGCAACTGCCAATTGACGTTCAGCGCCGCGATCGGGCGGCTCGCCATGAGATCGATCAGATCGTCGAAGGCATCGACGCACAGCACCTCGCCGTACAGGCGGCGTAGCTGGGCGCAGGTTGCCTCTCGCCCCAAGGTGCTGGCGTCGTACACCACCGCGGGGCCGGCCGCGGCAGGCTCCGGCTCCGGCAGCGGCCATTGGCAGGGCAACTCGACGCAGAATTCGCTGCCGGCGCCGGGTCGGCTGTGGAGTTCGATGCGGCCGCCGAGCAGGTCCACGTACTGCTGCGTGATGGCCAGCCCCAGGCCGGTGCCGCCAAAGCGCCGCGCGATGCCCGAATCGGCCTGCTGGAAGGCATCGAACACCGCCAATTGCTGCTCCGGGTCGATACCGATGCCGGTGTCCCGTATCAGCAGGCGCAGCTCGCCGTCAGGGCCGCGCGAGCAGCGCAGCAGGACAAAGCCGCTGGCGGTGAACTTCACCGCATTGCCGAGCAGATTGTTGACGATCTGGCGCAGGGCCCGGGCATCGCCGATCGCGCTGTCGGGTACGCCCGGGTCGAGATCGAGGTGGATCTCGACGCCTTTGCCATGGGCGGCGGGCGCCAGCAGGCGCACCGCACCCTCCAGAAGCTCGCGCAACTCGAACGCCGCCGGCGCGGCGCGCTGGGGGCCCGATTGCAGCCGGGCAAACTCCAGGATGTCGTCGATCAGTGCCATCAGCGCCTGGGTCGCGCCGTCGATGATGCGGCAGTAGCTGCGATCGGCGGCATCGGGCAGAGATCCTTCCAGCAAGCGCACGAAGCCCTGAATGGAGGTCAGCGGCGTGCGCAGTTCATGGCTCATCCGCGCCAGGAAATCGCTCTTGGCCTGGCTCGCGGCCTCGGCCCTCCGGGTGGAGAGCTCCAGTTCACGGTTGTTGCGGCGCAGTTCTTCCAGGGCGATGCGCAGCTCGCCCGTGGCCTGCGCGACCTGCTGTTCCAGCGCCAGCTGGTTGTGGGCCACCGCTTCCCCGAGATGGTTGACCCCCGCCGCCAACTGGGCCAGTTCGTCGCGCGTCGACGGTTGCACCCGCGCCGTCAAATCGCCGCTGCGCAGCCGCGCGACCACGGCGGTTAGCTCGCGGATCGGTGCCACCACAGAGCGCGCCAGCACCAGCGCCATCAGCAGCGCGGTGCCGAGCACCGCGGCACCGACGCCGATGCTGCTGACCGCGATGGCGCGCTGCGCGCGCCGGGCCGCGGCGAGATCGACGGCGACCACCACCCAGCCCAGCAGCTGCTCCGACCCGGAGTCGGCCCCGGGGACCGGGTAATCCTCGACCCCCAGGGGCCGGGCGCGCACCTCGCGCTCCACCAACAGCGCGTCGCCCAAGCGCTGCAACTGCAGCCCCAGGACGTTGCGCGGGTCGAAGCCCTGATCGGCCCCAGGGAAACCCGGACTGGCGTGCAGCAGCCGGCGCTGGCGATCGAGAAAGGCGACGCCCCGGATCCCGGGTACTTCCTGAACATCGGCGGCGACACTGGCCAGTACGGCTAGCTCGTTGCTGAACAGTACGAAATCCAGGGTATTGGCCAGGTAATCCGCGGTCCGCACCCCATGCTCTTCGACCTTGGCGAAAACCTCCTCCTGACGGCTGAAGATGGCATAGGCGGTCAACACCACGGT
Source organism: Pseudomonadales bacterium (assembly GCA_020847115.1). Taxonomy (GTDB): domain Bacteria; phylum Pseudomonadota; class Gammaproteobacteria; order Pseudomonadales; family Porticoccaceae; genus JAGPUQ01. Next base: position 3,089 of record JADLCO010000126.1, read on the forward strand.
GAGCAGCAGCAGCGGCAGCGAACCGATCGCCAGCAGGCGCAGCTGCAGACTGCCGAGGATCCGGTGCCACAATTTTTTCACTGCAACCGCCTCAACGTCGTACCGAGGCGCTGCGCGATCACGGCGGCCGCGGGCGGCTCGACGCCCAAGGCGCTCGCCACCGCCGGATTGGTCGCGACGCTGTAGGCGCGCGGGTACTGGATCCCTTGCGGGTAGTGCCCGGTATCCAGCCAGTTTGCCAAGAGCTCCGCACCCTCTCGCCCGACATCGTCCGGCGCAGTGAACACCGCCGCCAGGGCGCCGGCATCGGCATAGGCCCGGGAAAAGGCGAGCACCGGCACGCGCGCGCGAAAGCCCAACTGGAGCACCCACTTGGCGAGCGGGCCATTGAATTCGGCGCGGTCGGGCAGCACCAGCATCGCATCGGCATCCGCGACCAGCGGCGAGAGCACGGCGAGCGGGTTGTCACGGGCGCTGAGCACCACGATCGCCGGCTCGAAGCCGAGTCCCAAGGCCGCGGTCTGCACTACCTCCAGATTGCGCCGGGCGAGCGGGCCGAGCACCACCGCCAGGGTCCGCGCCTCCGGCAGCAGGGTGCGCGCCAGGGCCACGAGATGCTCCGGCGGCTGGTCGAGCGCGAGGCCGGGCTGGCGCGCCAAATCCGGGTCCCGGGTTTGCCGATCGAGCCAGAAATCACGGGTGATGAAGAGGTGCAGGGCGACGCGCTCGGGATGCGCAGCGCGCAGGGCGGTGAGCGCCTCGGCGCCGACGGTGACCAGGATGTCCGTTTCGGCCCAGGTGGCGGCGCTGAGCTTGGCACCGGTATGCACACGCACGGAGACCCCGGGTTTCAGCCTCTTGAGATGCTCGCGCAGGCGCTCCGCAGCCGCCAAATAATGGGGCGCTGCATCGGCCAGCAGCACCTGGATCTCGGCGGCCAACCCCGGCGTGTGAACGCCCACCAGCAACGCCCAGCCCAGCAGAAGGCGCAGGGCGCGCGTCCTCCAGTTGCCGGTTCGCCCGCGGTGCCGACACCCACTCCCCATCTGCTTTCCCTGCTTCGATCCCGTCTGCCGCGTCCGGCGCCGACCGCCGCGATACCCATCTGCCACCCGTGCCCGGAGCGGCCTGGCCATCCGCCGCCGCTCCGATCAATCCGGCAGCTCGAGCCGGGCCCGGAGGTAGAGCGCCGTTTCGAACCGGTTCTCCCGATTGAATTCAGCATAGTCTCCGCCCAGATTCTGTGCCACCAGTTGCACCTGGCCGGGGCTCGCGCCCAGCTGAAAATGCCAGGTCGCCTGGGCATCGACGCGGGTGAACTGGCCGATGGCGTTGCCGTTGCGCCAGTCGACGCTGCTTTGGGCATAGACGAAAAAACCGCCGTCGAGACTTTCCGACCAGCGGTGATTGAACAGCAGCCCACCGGAATGGCGTGGCGTGCCAGCGTCGAAATCCCGAACCTGCAGCACTGGCTCGAAGCGGTTGATGTAGCGGCTGTCGAGCTCCTGATACGCATAATGGAACCGCGCCCAGGTGCGCGCCGACCAGCGGTAATACAACTGCAGTTCCGCGCCCTGCGCGTCCCAGCGCGCCACGTTGTCGCGTACCAGCCGTTCGTCGTCGAAAAACGGCGGCACCGGCGCGATCGGCTCGCGATAGTCGTCGAGGCCGTCCCGTACCCATTCGTGAAATACCTTGATATCCATATCGATGCCCAATTCAGGAAAGCGGGCCAGGTAGGCCAGCTCCATGCTATCGATGCGCTCGTCGTCGAGATCGGCGGTGCGCCGCACGTCGTCCACCACGGCACCGCCCAGGGTCGCGAACTGGCGCTCCCCGGCCTCGGATACCGAGGGCGCACGCCGGCCCCGGGCGCCACTCAGGCGCAGGGTCTGCCCAGGCAACCATTCGTACCCCAGGGAAATACGCGGCGAGAACAGCGCGCCCACCGGGGTCTTTTCGACCATCCCCCCCGCCGCCACCGCCCAGCGCGCCGACGGCTGCCACTCGCCGTGCGCAAAGAGGCGAAACGACTGTTCGTCGCGGGTGCCCGGATCGCCGGTGAAGAAAATGCTGTCGATGGCATCCTGGCGGACCCCGCTGCCCCAGGCCGCGGTGAAACCGTCCCAACGGGCCCGCTGCAGCACTTCCAGATCCAGGCGTTCCGACTCGATGGTGTGGAATCCGGTGACGAAATGCTGGTCGGGAATGCCGAACACCAAGGGCACCGCCTCCGCCTCGAGGCCGGTCAGCGCCGATACCAGGCCGAAGTCGCGCACGCCATTGGCGCGCAAATGGTTGCGATAGAAGGTGGCCTGGAGTTCGTTGCCGGTCGCCAGCTGCCGCTGCCAGGCCAGACGCTGAAACTGGGAGTAATGGCGCACCGGAAGGTATTCGTCGAGCCGGTCGGCATCGCCGAATTCGGTGTCGTGGCGGACGAAACCGCCGTCGAAGCTGAAGGTGTCGGCGAGCGTCGGGGTGAAGGTGGTGCGGAGGTTGAGATTCCAGGTTTCCGCGCCGTCGTCCGGCCCCAGGGCGTTGTAATCGGGGAAGCCGTCATTGTGGTCGAAGCCCAACGAAAGGCGGTAGCCGAAATCGGTGATCTGGTCGTTGTGGCTGACGAAGACCTGGCGGGTGCCCCGCTCGCCCCCGGTGAGGCGCATGCGAGTGCCGTTGTCCTGCTCCGGCGCCCGCGTGATGATGTTGACCGCGCCGCTGAAGGCGTTGGAACCGTGGGCGGCGGCGCTGGGCCCGCGCACGATCTCAATGCGGTCGACATCGTCCAGATCGACGCCGAGCACGCCCCAGACCACGGTGGACTGCACCGGGTCGTACACCGAGCGGCCATCGACCATCACTTCGAGGTGGTTGGGCAACTCCCGGCCCTGGCCGTGGTAATCCACGCCGAAGCGGTTGGCATTGGGGGCATAGGCCTGGAAGCCGGGCACCAGACGGAACACGTCCACCCAGTTCATCGCCCCCGCCGCGTGCAGCATCTCCCGGGTGATCACCGGGGTGCTGGCCGGTGCGCGGGCCGCGGTCTGGGGAAACAGGCTCACCACGCTGAGCTCGGGGATGGGTCCGAGGAGATCGGTCTCGCCCAGTCCAGCCGGGCCGACTGCGGCCGGGGCGGCGAGCGGGGCCAGGGCACAGCCCAGGAAGAGCAAGCGCAGCGGTGCGGCCCGCCGCCGTTGAGAAGGGTTGTCGTCGGTCACTGCGGACGGTCCGGCCAAGGCTGGCGCATTGTAGCCATGTGCC
>JADLCO010000127.1 GCA_020847115.1 Pseudomonadales bacterium
AGATAGTCAGGGTGCGCGCATAGTCGCCCCGCAGTAGCGAGCCACGCGAACGAAAGTGGTCGAGAAACCACTGGTCGGAGACTTCATCCAGCTCCAGCTCGGCGCGGCCCATCGCCATCAATGCCGACGACCAGGCACGTTCGATCGGATTACGGAGTAGAAACAGGATGCGCAACTCCGGAAACAGCGCCCCAATGCGCTGCACCACCGGCAGCTCCAGGGTCGCGTAGGCAGGGGTGATGTCGCCGTTGCAGCGGCCGTCATCGGTCGCGAACAGGTCGCGATACCAGGATTCCGGCAGGGTAGCGCAACGGGCGTCCCAGTAATGCACCTCCTTGCCCCCCGGAAAACCGATCTGCGGATGGAGTGCCAGTTGCTCGTAGAGCCAGGTGGTGCCGGCCTTCTGGGCGCCGATGCCGAGGAAGCTCAGCATGGATAACCGAACCCGGCGAGCACCGGGGCCGCCTCGGCCAGGGCATCACCCAACTGATGCCGCCAATCCTCGGGCAATACGCGACGCGCCGGGCGGAGCGCATCGACCTCGATACCGGCGGGGTCCAGGGCCAGCCCCAGCTCGGCCCCGATCCGCGCCACCTCCGGCCGCGGCCGCGCACAGAGGTCTTCGTAGCGCAGCAGCGCACAGCGCCCGGGGTAGCGGCCGGCAAGTTCCATTGCCCGGCGATTGACCGCACACCACAGGCGCAGGGAGCGCGCCGCCGTGGTCCCTGCCGCGGCGAGCCCCAGCAGCAGCTCGCCGTACAGCGTCGACTGGCGCTGATTCGACGAAAACGCCATGTCCAGACCATTGCGCACCACATGGAGAAAGCGGCTGCCCGGCACCGCCGCGAGCAGCAACTCCAGGGCCAGCACCGAACGCGGAGTCTTCACCAGCACCGGCGCCCCGGGCGGCGCGCCCCGGCAGTGCGCGGCGAGCGCCCCGGCCAGTGCCGAGCGCCAAGCCGCCGGATCGCTGCCGCGCCCGGCCAGATGATCGGTCAGCATCCGATCGTAGACAGCGGCCATGGGCAGAGAGTCCAGGGATTCGTTGAGGCAGGCGCCCGGGAACATCCCGGCGGCCATCAATGCCGCGGCCACGGCGCGGGGACCGGAGCCGCCGGTGCCGCCGATCCACAACAGCGCCGCGGCCATGGCGCCGTCAATCCGCGTCCAGGGCGCCGACGGCCAGCACCTCGCCGCCCAAATCCACACTGCCCAGGAGTCCGCTCGCCGCGTCCACCACCCGAAAATGGCAGACGCCCACGTGCTTGTCGAGCACCGGCGCGAGCTGCTGGGTGCGGCGATCCTCGAGGCGCACGGTCAGGGAATAGCGCCCGTCGGCGAGCCGTAGCGGCAGCCGGAACCGACAGTGAAAGTTGCCATCCGCGTCCACCGCGAGTCGGTCGCCCTGGGCCAGCACGCCGTGGAGGTTGTAGCCGCGCACGTCGCGCAGCATCATCACCACCGCGGGCGCAATGCCGCCCTCGAACAGCCGGCCGGAAACCCGTACCGTCAGCACGCTGCCCGCCGGAAATTCGCCGCCATCCCCACCCGGCGTCTCGATGGCGACCGCCTCGATGGCGCCGCGGCGGCTCGCGAAGCGCGCACCGCCGGTGTCCCCGTGCCAGGTCAGGGCATCGGCCTCCAGTTGGCCGCCGCTGCGCATCAGATAGTAGTAGCGCTCGGTGACCAGTTCGGGCTCGCCCGCGGCCACCACCCGGCCACGGTCGAGGCAGATGGCCCCGGTGCAATAGTTCTTGATCAGTTGCAGATCGTGGGAGGCGAGCAGGATGCTGGCACCACCCTCGATGAGCTGCTCCAGGCGGTCCAGGCAGCGCACCTGGAACCCCACGTCGCCCACCGACAGCGCCTCGTCGACGATGAGCACGTCCGGGTCCAGCGCGGTCGACACCGAAAACGCCAGGCGCACGAACATACCGGACGAGTAGGTGCGCACCGGCCGCTCCAGGGCATCGCCCAGGCCGGCGAAGTCCGCGATGGCATCGTAGCGCGCCCGGATCCGTTCGGCGTCGATGCCGTAGGTCGCGCCCATCAGGAAGATGTTCTCGCGCCCGGTCATCTCCGGATTCATGCCGGCGCCGAGTTGCAGCAGCGCGGTCACCCGGCCCTGCAGCCGCACGCTGCCCGAGGTGGGCCGCAGGGTACCGGCGATGAGCTGCAGCAGGGTCGACTTGCCGGCGCCGTTGGGGCCGATCACGCCCAGGATCTCGCCACGATCGAGGCGGAAGGAGACGTCGTCCAGCGCCGGCGCGGGGGGCGCGCGGCGCCCCCACAGCAGCTCCGCCAGGCGCTGCCGGGGGCTCGCGTAGGCGGGATAGCTCTTGCTCAGATGCGCGACTTCGAGCACCGGCTCAGAGGACATCGGCAAAGCCCTCCCGCAGGCGCTGAAACCACCACCAGCCCAGTTGCAGTGCGACCACCGCTACCGCCCACAACAACCCGAGCGCGTGCCAGTCCGGAGCGGTGCCGGCGATCAGGGCACCGCGCAAGCCCTCGATCACCACCGTGAGGGGATTCAACAGCAACAGCCCGCGCACCTTCTCGGGCACGGTATGCAGCGGGTAGAACACCGGAGTCACGAACATGAGCGCCGACACTACCAGGCCGATGACGTGAACCACATCCCGAACATAGACCGTGAGCGCGGAGAGAAACCAGGAGAGCCCGATCAGGAACAGGTACAGCGGCAATACGAACAGCACCGCCCAAGGCCAGGTCGACGCCACCCCAGGCCCCCAGACCCACAACGCCGCCACGAACACTGCCGCATTCATCAGGAAAAACATCATGGCGGTGGTGACCGAGGCGATCGCCAGCACCTCCAGCGGAAACACGACCTTAGTGACCAGGTTGGCCTGATTCAGCAGCAGCCCGGGGGCACTGGCCACGGTCTCGGAAAACAGCGAGAACACCAAGAACCCGGAATACAGGAACAGCGGGAAGCTAACCGCGGTAACCCCGGGCTCCGCCACCCATTTGAGCGGCATCACATAGGCGAACACGAAGGAAAACACTGCGATCAGCAGCAGCGGCTGCACGAACGGCCACAGCAGCCCGAACCAGGAGCCGCGATAACGCGCGGCGACACCATTGACCGCAAAGGCGGCGATCAGCCGCCGGTGCCGCCAGAATGCGGCCGGCCAGCCCAAGAGATCAATGCCCCGCGGTCGAATCCGCGGCGGCAGCAGACTGCTGTGCCAGACGCTCTTTGGCGTCCGCCATCAGCACGCGCAGTTGGTCGGGGCTCACCTGCATGTCGATCGCCGCCATGAGGTCCCGCTCCCAGGCTGCCAGATAGTCGTGCCGGTAGTCCACGCGCAGCTTGGCAATGATGCCCTTCTTCGCTTCCTCGAAGCTCATGCGACCACCGGGCAGGTATTCGACGCACTGGATCAAATGCAGCCCGTACTGGCTCTGCACCACCTCACTGAGCTGGCCGGGCTCGCGCAGGGCGAAGGCGGCAGCCTCGAACGGCGGCACCATCCGCCCTCGCCCGAAGGCGGGCAGTTCGCCACCGAGGCCGGCGCTGCCTTCGTCTTCGGAGAACTCGCGTGCGAGTGCGTCGAAGGATTCGCCGCCGCGCACCCGCGCGGCAATGGCCTCGAGCTGGGTGCGCCTTTCGGCCACCTGGGATTCCGGCGCATCGGCCGGCAGCTTGAGCAGGATATGGCGGACGCGCACCTGCTCCGGCTTGCGATAGCCGTCCTTGTCGGTTTGGTAGCGTTCCCGCGCCAGCGCCTCGAAGTCGGGCTCCTGGATGATCTCGAGCTGGTGCTGGCGCAGGGCATCGCCCAGCACCCGCGCGCGCGCGGTCGCCACCGCGGCCTTCACCTCCGGCTTGTCGGCCACCCCGGAGCGCTCCGCCTCGGCGGCGAAGCCATGGAGCTTGGCCAGGCTGTTAATGAAGGTGAGCGCGGCCTGGGGGTCGTTGGCAAGCTGGTCGAGCACCGCCGGCGGCAGCACCGCGAGTTCCTGCGCCAGCCGCTCCCGGGTCAGCACCAGGTCGCGGCCGGAAGCGATCACCTCGCTTTCGGCGGCCCCGGCGCCGGCGCTCGCCAGCACCAGCGCGGCCATCGCCAGCGCTCGAGCAAGATGGGACATCGAACCGGCGCGGCGGGAACTCGGGGGCATGACAACTCCTGATCGGGGATTCTGGTGCGCGCGGCATGGTACACAAAAAAGCGGGCGCCGTGGCGCCCGCATGAGGTCACCCAACCTCCATCCGTTAGGACCCGTAGGGGAAATTGGCGCTGCCCGGCATCACGATGCGGTAGCGGCAGGCGTTCCCCGCCCCCGGTTGCCCACATTGCGTGGCGCCGCCGGTCCCCGTTTGCGGCCGCACATTGAGGTAATAGCGCGTGCCCGGGGTGAGGGGGCAACTACTCACACCGAACGGCGGCGTGTAAAAGCCCTGACCATGCACATTGATGGTACCGGAACCGGATCTTTTGCAATTGTTGGGTACGTTGAAATCTCCAGCGGTAACCGAAATGGCGAAGTCGTAGGCGTTCAGCGTTTCGCCGGTTTCGGCGCGCTCTACCGAGAACGAATAGGGTTGCGCGCCGAAACCAGTCGTCTGGGTGGGAATCCGCATCGACCAGGTCTGCCCGGCGACCAGGGTATCGTATTGCGACTGCTGGCCACCGGCGCGGCAGTTGTTGTACTGGTTGGGCACGCAGCGGGGCACATAGAGCTCGGTCAGGCTGCCGCGATCATGAACATAGTTACTGCCGTTGATCCAGAGGCCGGCGCCCGGATCGCCGCCACCGCCACCGCCGCTGGCGTTGAAGGTGGCGGTGACAGATTTGGCCGCGTTCATGGTCACGCTACAGGTCAATCCATTGGTGGACGCGCACCCGCTCCAACTGCCGAATGTGGAATTGTTACCTACCGCCGCGGTCAGGGTCACGGCAGTGTTCTCAGGAAACGAGGCGTTGCAGGTGGCCGCGCAATTGGTGATGCCGGCCGGGCTGCTGCTCACGGTGCCACTGCCGGCGCCGTTCTTGGTCACCGTAAGGGTGAAGCTGCCGGCCGGCGGCGGATCGCCTCCCCCGGCGGGAAGGCACCCGGACTGCACCGTGGCGCTGATATCGCCATTGGCGGCAATGGTGGCGCCACCCGTGGCCGAGCAACTGATGCTGGTGGTGCCGTCGCTCAGATTGAAGTTCACCGCCCAGGCGGTCAGGGCGGTGCCGGCCAGCAGCGCTGCCAGCACGAGCGTGGAAGGGGTGGCCGTGCGACGCATGGATATTCTCCTTTGGTGGGCCAAACGGGCTGGGCACCAGTGGTGCCGGCAGGCACTCTCAGCGGACGCCGGTCCGCGCAGGACGATTATCACCGAAACCGGACCGGGGTGAAACCGCGATCCGTGACGCAGCGCACGGCAAAGGCGATGCCCGGCCGAAACTGCCGCCCCGGCGGTCGCCGGATTACCCGGGGAGGCAAAAAAAACCGGGGGCCTTGCGGCCCCCGGTGCGGTCTGGTGCTTCCGACCTTACATCGATCAGGGCAGGCTGCCCCCGGAGATCTTGGTCACATAACCGTGATCCCACAGCTGGCCGTAATTCAGCACCGCGTTGCCGTTGGTGCCGTTCTCCAGGCTGGTGGCGGCGAAACCGATCACCGGCAGACCGGTAAAGGTCGCTCCATTGCTTTCGCCGACGATGGTGCCCGCTTCCGGGAACTCCAGCCGCATCCAGCCGGAGGTGAAGCCGGAGTTGGTGAGGTCGACGTTGGCATCGATCGGCGAGTCGAACAGATTGCTGTTGTTGAAGGTGATCACCTGGGTTTCATAGCAGATGCTGTTCGCGGGAGTGCCGGGCGGGGGCGGCGAGAAGCCGTTGTCCACCGCAATCACTTCGTCTTCCTCCCGGTCGAAGAATCGGAAGTTCACTTTCACCGGCGCGCAGTCGTCACCCGTAGGCTTGCCCTGGGAATCGCGCGGCCACTGGAAGGTGGTGGACCGATTGAAAGGCGCCAAACTGAAGTAAGCCGGCGGGTTGGGCCCGTTGGCGCTGACGCCGACGGCGGGTTCCCGTTCGTCCACATACCAGTATTTGGTGGGGAAGGCGATTACCCAGTCGGTCTTGGCCAGGGCAGCGGGGTTGACGCTGTACTGGTTGACGACCGCTTCGCGGGAGATCGCTGCAGTGACGGCGTTCACCGGATAAGCATTGAAGACGTCGATAATCGGCGCGGCCACCGCTTGATCGATAACGTCGACCACCGGCGGGAGCACCTGGCTCAGCGAGGGCAGCTGGCTGGCGGCCTCCACCAACAAGTTTGCGTTGGCGGGTCCGGCTGCATCGACCCCAAACGGATTGTAGAAGTTGGCCAGCACGGTGGGGTTGCCGGCGAAGGCCTTGCCCTCGGTGGCCTTGATCAGGCTGAAGGCACCCTTGAGCACATTGATCGGCTCGCGCATAGTGGCCCGCGTGGCCGAGATATTGGCCGCGCTCAACTGGTCCCGCACCACGCTGCAGCTCCGGGGCACGCCGTTGACGTGCTGGGCGTTGTAGCCGATGGAATCGATCAACTCGGGGGTGTTGTCGCCGTCGTTATAGAATTGGAGCTGCGGCGAGGGCGCGCCCGGGTTCAGGGGCGGCAGGGAGGCCATCTCGATCACCTCGATGTGGCCTTCCTTGGTGCGGTCGAGGCTAGTGGGACCGCCGTCCCAGGGGCCAATATTCTGGCCATCGATGTAATCGAAGTTGGTGAAGTCGATGGCGCGGCGGCCGTTGCCCAGGTCGATCGGCAGCTGACCGGCGGTGCAGGACTTGTCGCTGGTGATGATACGCGCGGCCTGGCCATCGGGTGACAGGGTCACGGTGGCATTCCACACGTCATAGGGCGAGAGCACGACGTTGAAGTCACGCGCGTCGCGGCTGTTGTGGGCTTCGCGGAACCGGATCTTGAAGATCACGGTGTTCTCGCTGGTGTTGGTGATGTTGATGTTGGTGTCGATGTTGTTGCGCACCGTGTAGTACGGGAACAACAGCACTTCACCCAGGCCATTCTGGGATACGTTCACGGCCTGCGCCTGCGACGTCAGCAGAACGGCTCCTGCCGCCGCAACGGCCGCTGCGAGCGGCTTGACTGCAAAGTTGAAGGGTTTTTTGGTTACGGTCATTTTACCTTTTCCTCTAGAGTAGTCCATTCACTGTGCGATCGACACGGCCAGTGATCCGATCCACTGTGGAGCGTGGTCCGCTCGCGGCAGTGATGTTAATGGGCCAATTTGGGTTTTGCAAACGGAATATCCGGCAAAAACGCCGCCCGGCTGGCAATTTCATTTGTCAATGTGCCACCAGTCACCTCCCGTTCTCACCCAGGACTCATCCACCGGCCGCTCGCCGTTGATGACGCCACCCACGGCGTCCATGGCGGTATAGAAAATCATCACCCGGACCACCGCCGTTTCGCCGTCGGGATCGGGTAAAACCTCCATTACCTCGGCCTTGTCCCAGCGCAATTGCGAACCAAAGCGGCTGGTATATAACCGCAATGGCGTCGCTTGGCGATAGGCCGGGGTCTCGAACCCATAGGCCTTGGCGAAATCGCCTTCGATCAACGCCTGCCAGCGCGCTTGGGCGCGCTGGGTGAGCACCTGGCTGGGGTCATCCGCCTTCCCTGCGCCGAGCCCGGCACAACCGGCAACCACCAGCGCCAGGAAGAGCATTGCGGCAGTTGCCACAGGACGCCGAAAAACGCGGACGAATACCATGAAGTTCCTTATATAAATCAGACACCAAGGCTCTTCATGTAACAACATTGATTAGGACTTTACAACAACTCTGTGGATTTTTTTTGACCGCGCTCCGGAACGCCATCACAGCTTCGCTACGCCGCCCGCCCCCCAGAGGCCCGGCGTGACGCTTTCCGGCGAGGCGCAGCCCAAGGATGGCGGCCCGCAATGCCCTAGGGCTGCTCCCGGGATTCGGCGCCCGGCGATTCCGCGGCCGGCGGATTCACCTCGGTGGACCAGTTGGAGATGTTGCCCAGCGAGTTGCCGAAGCGGCGCCGCATCTCGTCGGAGACGGCGCGCAGCTGGTCGTCGTTCTGCAGCGCGCGGGGGGTGATCAGCACCACCAGTTCGGTGCGGTCGCTGTTGCGAGTGTCGGTGCGGAACAGGCTGCCGAACACCGGGATGTCCTTGAGCCAGGGCACGCCCACGTTGCCGGAACTGGTGTTGTCGCGGATCAACCCGCCCAAGACCACGGTCTCGCCCGAGCGCACGGATACCCGGCTCAGGATCTGGCGCTGCAGGAAGCTGCGCTGCTTGGTCGCGGTATCCACCGGGCCGACGTCGGTGACCTCCTGGGAGACGTCCATGGTCACCAGGCCGCCGGCGTTGACCGAGGGCAGTACGTCCAGCATCACCCCGGTGTCCTTGTATTCGATGGAGTTCTGGGTGTTGCCTCCGTCGGTGACGATGGTCGAGCCCTGCACCGGCTGCTGGGTGCCAACCTGAATCTGGGCGTTGTGGTTGTCGAGCACCATGATGCTGGGACTGGAGATGACGTTGACCATGTCCTTCTGGGCCAGGGCATTGAGCGCCGCCCGCACCTCGCCGGCGCGGCTGGTGATGGTGTAGGAGAACCCGGGCTGTTCCGGGCCGATGCCGCCGGAGGCATTGGGGTTGAAGATGGCGGTGCCGGTGCGGCCGTTGCTGCCCAGGCCGTTTTCGAGCGCCCACTGCAGGCCGAAGCGGAACTGGTCGGTGAGGGTGACCTCGAGGATGCTGGCCTCGATCAGGATCTGGGTGGGGGGCACGTCGAGGCGGCGCAACGCCGCGCGGATCTTGTCGTAGTCGCGGCGCGGAGCGTGGATCAGCAGCGCATTGTTGAACTCGTCGGAGACCACGCGCACCCCCGGGGCGAGTTCGATCACCGCGGTCTCGGGCATGCCGGCGCCACTGCGGCCACCGGAGAGCCCGCCACCGAGGCCGCCGCCGGCAAAGCTCCGCGAACCGCCCAGGCCGCCGCTGGAACTGCCTAAACCGCCGCCGGTGTAGCCGCTGCGATTGCTGCCGAAGGTGCTGTTGCGATTGCCGCCGTAGCCGCTGCTGCCATAGCCGCCGCCGAAACCCCCGCCACCCAGGCCGCTGCCGCCGGTGCCGTAGCCGCTGCCTAGGCGCGAGCCGCCCAGGCCCGGCGCGATGCCGGAGTCGGCGCTGCCGCCGGTGGCGGTCGTGCCACCGCCGTAGAGGGCGTTGAGCAGTTCGGCGAGGTGATTCGAGGTTCCGTTCTGCACTTCGTAGACGTAGAGCTGGGGCTCGTTGCCGTCGCCGCGCGGCTGGTCGAAGCGCCGGATCCACTCGCGGGCGCGCTCCAGATAATGGGCGCGCGAGGTCACCACCAGCAGGGCATTGAGGCGCTCCAGCGCCACCAGCTTGACCACGCCGGCGAGCGGGCCGGGCATGCCCACACCGGCGACGCCGGCGCCAGCGTCGGGCGCGCCGCCCTGGGCCTTGTTGCCGCCGCCACCGGCCGCGGCGACCCCGCTGCCGGACGGCTTGGCGGCCTGGGGCGCCGCATCGCCGGAGATGGCATCCAGGGCGGCGACCACTTCGGCGACATTGACGTGCTCCAGCGGGAACAGCCCGATCGACATGCCGTTGAGCACGTCCACGTCGAAGGTCTTGACGATGTCCAGGTAGCCGGCGATCTGCGAGCGGCTGCCGGCCAGGATCAGCAGATTGCGCAGAGCGTCGACCCGGACTATGGTCTCCGGGCCGGCCACCGGCACGAGGATGTCGGCCATGGCCTGGGCGCCAATGAATTGCAGGGGCACGATCACCAGGTTCTGGCCGGCGGGCAGGGCGCCGCCGAGATTGCCCAGATTGGGCGCCATGCCGCGCAGGGTCTCGGGAGTGCCGACGTGGTACACCCCGCCCTCGCCCACCGCCATGGCCAGGCCGTTGGCGTGCAGCAGGGCCTCGAATACCGGCAGCACCTGGTCGCGGGGCAGCGGCTGGGCGGTGTGGATGGTCAGCGAGCCGGACACCGGCTGGTTGATGACGTAGGGCAACTTGAGGATGTCGCCGAGCACCGCGTGGATCACCTCGGTGACCGGTGCCTGCTCGAAATCCAGGCTCACCGGATCGCCGGCGCCGACGCCGTCGGGCAGCGGCCGCGGCGGCTTGAACAGGGCATCGTTGCCGCGCACCACCAGGGGCTCCTTCACCCCCGGGGATTCCGGCTCGGGCGCAGGTTCGGCCGCCGGCACCCGGTCGGCGGCGCGCCCGGCGATGGGCAGTTCGATCGCCTTGCGCTCGGGGCCACTGGCACTGCCCACGCAACCGGCCAGCAGCAGGGCGAACGCCGTGGCGATGCCAGCGCGGAAGATGTGGGTGAAAACCGAAGATGTCATGACCCCGATCCTTATTTCGATGAGTTGAAGCGCGCGGCCCGCTCCCGCGCGGCGCGCAGCATGGCATTGGTATCGACCCTACCGCCGGCCTGGGGCGTGCCGTTCGCCGTATCGGCACGTTGCGCCCCCGGGTCGGCCCTGCCGTTCACGGCGCCGGGTGCGGCATTGCCCGTACCCTTGGTGGGCTGGGCTGCCTTGCCCCCGCCCTTGGCGGGCTGGGCGACCATGCCCCCCACCTGCGGCCGGCGCTCGAGCTTCAGGGTCTTGGTGGCGCCATCCGCGGCGATCAGCGTGACCTCGGCGGCGCTCAGCGACAGCAGCCGCCACCCCTGCCATTCCGCGCTGGCGCGCAGCCGCGAGACCTCGGTACCCTTGCGCAGCAACACCCCGGCATCCCCCCCCGAGCCATAGATCCCGACCAGGGCCACGTCGGCCAGCGGATCCGGCGGCGGCGCTTCCTCAGGGGCCACCTCGGCCGCCGGCTCCGGCGGGCGGCGCGCGGATAGAAACAGGGGCCGCGCCGCCACATCGACCACCAGATCGCCCCCGACCACGGCGTCACCGACCGGCGCCGGTGGCGCCGGGACCTCCGGCGGCTGTGCTGCCGGCGGCCGCCAGTCGCCGTCGATCGCGATCAGGATCAAGACCAGCGCCGCGACCTGCACCAGGGCCAGCGCCCCGAGCCTGCGATAGACGTCCATCAGGGCGCCAACCTCAGCACGCTCATGCTGGCCTGGGCGTTGACGTCGGCTCTTTGTTCACCAAGTCGTACGCGCGGCGCCTGCACCGCCAGCTTCTCCACCAGGATCGGTGGGTGCTCGGCGGCGAGCGCCGCCAGAAAGGCAGCCAGCGCGCCGGTTTCGCCCTCCAGGGTGCCGGCCACGGTGATCACCGCAAAGCCCTGTTCCTCGCGCACCGGCAGGATCTGGCTGCCGGCGACGCGCAGTTGGGCGGCCTCGGCGAGCTGGCGGATGCGCTGCTGCAAGCCGGTGCCGATCTCGCCGACATCCGCGCTCGCCGGATAGGCGCGCTGCGCCAGTGCGGCGGCGGTTTGCTCGAGCGCGGCGACGATGGCATCGCCGCGCTCGAGCAGGCCGCTCAGGCGCGCGTATCGGGGTTCGATCTCGGCGCGCACCTCGGCCATGCGCCAGATGCGGGCGCCGAGCTCGCTCAGCCAGAGCCCGGCCGCCGCCAGGGCGGGCACCAGGATCGCCACCGCCACCAGCCGCGCCGGCCGTCCCGGGAAGCGAGCCATCACGATGCCGTCTCCGCCGCGCCGGCCGGGGCGGTCTCTGCCGTCGGCGCGGCCGGCCCCGGCCGCAGCTCGAATTCGAGGTAGAAGGTGTCCAGGCCTTCGCGGCCGCGCACGATGGGGCTCAGCGCGCGCAAGCCCTGGAACCGCGGTTCGGCGCGCAGCAGATCCATCAGCCCGGCACCGTCGGCGGCGCTGCCGGTGATGCGCACCCGGCGCCCCTCGGCATCGAAACGGTTCAGATAGGCGGTGTCGGGCAGTAGCCCGGTCAGCTGGTGCAGCAGCGCCGGCATGTCCGCCTGATTGGCCAGCCAGGCGTCGACCGCACCCCTTTGCACCTCCGCCGCGACCAGCGCGGCGCGGGCATCGAGGTATCCGCCGCTGGCTTGCTCCAACTGCTGCAACTGGCGTTGGGCATCGATGGTGCGCTGGCGCAACTGCCAGTAGGGCGCCGCCGTGAGCACGGCGAGCAGTGCGGCGTTGAGGGCCCCCAGCAGCCGGATGCGGCGGCGGCGCGCGCGCACGCGCGCCAGGCGCGGCCCGGTGCCGCGGCCGAGCAAGGGCACCGGGCCCTCGACGTCGGCCCAGATTTCACAGTCAGCGGGGAGTCCGGCGCCGTCCGTCTCGAGGTAGCGGTCGACGTGCTCGCGGGCCGCGAACGCCAGGGTCACCGTCAGCCCCGCCTCGTCCGCCCGGTCGAGGCGCCAGCCCCAATCCAGGTCCGCGACCGGAAAGGGACTCTCCGCCTGGAGCTCCAGGTAGAGCGCGGCCGCGACCTCGGCATCGGCGAGATGGGGCAACTGCAGTTGCCGGCCGAGCACCAACTCCGGCGGCAGCACCAGTGCGTGCAGTGCGGCCGGCCCGGCGGTGGGCGCCGGGCGGTTGGAGGCACCCAGCACCAGGCGCCGGGAGCCGTCGGGCCAGTGTGCCAGCACCGGCTCGGCCGGGCTCAGCCAGGCTAGCAGCGGCCAGCGCCGCAGCCCATCCCAGCCGCGCCGCAGGGTCTGCACCAGGGTACTCAGATCGAGTCCGAACAGAGTCGGATTGGTCGCTTCGAAGGCCATGGCTCTCAGTTTCCGATCACCGCGTCGACCCGGAAGCTGCGCCACGGCCGGCCGTCGGGCGTCCCCGCGCTCAGATCCAGCCAGCGGGTGCGCACATAGCTGCGGTCGCCGATGCGAACCCGGGCTTCCATCCGATACACCGGCGCGCTGCCTCCCCCCACGAAGCGATGGTCGAGCGCGGTGAAGTCCGTCGCCGGATCTTCGCTGCGCTGGTGCGCGATCTTCGCCGCCAGCGCCTGGTCGCCGCCGGCGAGCAGGGTCAGCACGGCTTCGGATGCGGCCTTGGGCGCGACGCCGGTGCCGCCACCGCGCACCGTAATCAGGTCGCGCACTCTAGCATAAAGGTCGTAATCCACCCCGAGCACCTGGAGCAGATCCTCGGGATATTCGAAGGGTCCGCCGCGCGGCCGGAAGGCCACGCCCGCGGCGGCGTAGTCCTCGGCCTCGACCACCAGCCCCGGCGTGCGCCAGGCCAGCACCCGGTGGGCGAGCTGCGCCGCCTGTTCCGGGTCGACGCCGCCGGTGCCGGCGAACAGACCGGTGAGCAATTCCTCCCCGGCCTGGTTGAGATCGATCAGGCCGCCCGCCGGCGCCGCGGTCACGATGATCTCGCGCTCTCCCAGCAGATAGTGGAATTGGCTGTAGTTTTCATACCCTGCGGCGGTGGAGCGCAACTCCAGCACGGCGAGCTGGATGGCGCCGTCGCCGAGAGCGGCGGCCTCGGCCCGCGCGCGCACGCCCTGCGCCGAACGCACCTCGGTCCTGGCCGCGGCCGCGAGGCCCAGCGCCAGCACCGACAGCGCGGCGACCATCCACAGTACCGCCACCAAGGCCACACCGCGCTGCCGCGCCATCAATGCAGCCCCCCGAAGCCCTCGGCGCGCTCGACATCGGCCAGCGGCTCGGCGGCCAGCACCGGCACCACCAGCTCCGGCCAGACCTCACGGGGTCGGGCCAGGGCGATGCGCACCCGCGCCGGCAGCACCTCGGCATCGAGCCAGGCGGGGCGCCAGTCGGGTTCGTCCAGCGCCCGGTAGGCGATCGCGAAACCGGTGACACCGCGCAGCAGCAGGTGCGCGCTCGCCGCATTCCAATCGGGCGGCGGATCGTCGCCGGCATAGGGCAGGTAATAAAGGAAGAGATCGCCGCCCTCGCCGAGCCCCAGGCGCAGGTGATAAAGGCCGCCGACGCCGTGGCGCGCGGGCCTCAACCCGAGCCATTCGAGGCGTGCGTCGTCGCCCTGCAGCCAGCTCACCGAGGCGGAATCCTCCGGCCGCTGGCGCAGGCGCGGCGACGCCTCGCCGAGGGACTGGCGCAGACAGGCATAGACCAGGCGCACGTCGTCGCTGGCCAGGGTGCGCTCGTCGACCCGGCTGGCGCTGCGCGCGAAGGTCACCAGGGCGCCGATCAGGCCGGCGAGGATGACCGCCAGCAGGGTCAGCGCGACCACCACTTCGATCAGAGTGAAACCTCGGGCGCGGCGTGGGTTCATGGCGCGCGGATGTCCACCGGCAGCAGGGTGCGGAGGGCGAACTCCCGCTCCCGGCCGCCATCCTGCCAGCGCACCCGGGCGACCACCTCGTGGAGGTCCCATTGGGGATTTTCGAGCGCCACCGGAAACGGCCCCGAGCGCAGCTCCCAGGCCAGCCCATCGACGGTGACGCCGTCCTCGGCGAGGCCCTCCGGCGGCACTAGGTCGTAGAGGTCGAGCACCGACTGCGCCAGCAGCACCGCGCGGGTGCTGGCGCCGGCGGCGCCGACACCGCGCAGGCTGCCGCCGAGCGCCTGGTAGAGCGCGCCCAAGGCGAGGGCCATGATGGCGAAGGCGACCAGCACTTCGAGCAGCGAAAAGCCGCCCTGGCGACGCGCGCGGATCACGGCTCCGGCGCCTCCTGACTGACGGTGCCCAGCAGCCAGTCGACCCGCAGCCGCACCCCGCTCCCACCGGGGCGCAGCAGCTGGATGCTGCCTCCGGTGGCGCCACCGTCGGGATAGAAGCGGATGGCGCCGCGCTCGGCGCTGTCGATCTCGCGGTCGGCAACGATCAAGCGCACCTGCAGCGCAGCGGGTAGCTCGCCGTTCAGGGCGTCCTCGGTGCCGAAGCGACGGGCGGCGGTATCCACCACGAAGGCGACGCTGCGCCCGGTTTCCATGGCGGCGCGGCGGGCGCCCTTCAGCCCCGCCATCAGCTCGCGCACCGCGGTGCGGTAGGCCATGGCGTCGTAGCCGCGCGACAACATCGGCGGCACCGCGGTCAGCAGCAGCGCCGCCACCGCGATCGCCACCAGCAGTTCGAGCAGCGTGAAGCCGGCGCCGCGCAGCCCCCGGAGCGGAAACGCGGTGGCCGCCGTCACTGCCAGTTGCCGACGTCGGCGTTCTCCCCGTCGCCGCCGGGCGCGTTGTCGGCACCCAGGGTATAGATGTCGATGTCGCCGTTGCGCCCGGGGGATTCGTAGTGGTAGGGCCGGCCCCAGGGGTCCGTGGGCAGGCCCTTGCGCAGGTAGGAACCGTTCCAGCCCGGCGCTGACGGCGGCGCGCTCACCAGCGCCTCCAACCCCTCCTGGCTGGTGGGGAAGCGGCCGACGTCGAGCTTGAACAGCTCTGCGGCCTGTTCGAGATCGCGGATCTGCACCACCGCGGTCTTGCTCTTGGCGCCGCCGAGCTGGCTCAGCACCCGCGGGCCCACCAGGCCCGCCAGCAGGCCGAGGATGGCGAGCACCACCAGCAGTTCGATGAGCGTGAAGCCACCGCTGCGGCGAGCGGGGGAACTGCGGGGGACGGGAGAAAGGCAGTGCATGGAGGACCTCGCGATGGCGGACAAAAGCCGGTGGTGGAGCGGAATCAACTTCAGGACCGGGCGCCGGATTATAAGTTCAAATTGAGACTATAAAATTTTCTGTGTAACCGCCGACATCCCCCCAGATTTGAGTAGCACTGTGATCTGGAGTCCAATCCCCGACAGCAAGGAGATTGGACGTGAAGAAGCGGTTTTCCGAAGAGTGTCCACCTCCCCAAATCAGTGCCACGCATAATTTGCGGTTTCCGGGGCGTGTTTGAGTCGGTACTCGACTGGCGTAAGCATACCGAGCGACTCGCGAGCGATTTCTTCATTGTATTGGCGTAACCAGTCATCGGTGCGCTCTCGTACTTCGGTCAGGGTCCGGAACACGTACATGTCCAGCACACCGCGCCGGAAGCTGCCGTTGAAGCTGTAATGACCCAGTGATTTTCTGCTCAGGTATAACCTTGTGAGGAGATACCCGATGAGCATCACGATGGAAGAAGAAATCAAGCGGTGGACGGCGCGACGCAAGTCGGCGCTGGTTCTGGAAATCA
>JADLCO010000128.1 GCA_020847115.1 Pseudomonadales bacterium
GTGCGAGTTGTCGGCTTCGGCGATGTCTTCCGGAGTACCTGCGGCGAGCAGGAGACCACCACCGCTACCGCCTTCCGGGCCCAGGTCGAGAATCCAGTCGGCGGTCTTGATCACGTCCAGGTTGTGTTCGATCACCACCACGGTGTTGCCGTGGTCGCGCAGCCGGTGGAGCACGCCCAGCAGTTGTTTGACATCGTGGAAGTGCAGGCCGGTGGTGGGCTCGTCGAGAATGTAGAGGGTGCTGCCGGTGTCGCGCTTCGATAGCACGCGCGACAACTTCACGCGCTGTGCCTCGCCGCCCGAGAGCGTGGTGGCGGACTGGCCGAGGCGCACGTAGGACAGGCCCACGTCGATCAGGGTTTGCAGCCGGGCGGCGATGGCGGGGATGGCGTCGAAGAACTCGCGCGCGTCCTCCACGGTCATCTCCAGCACCTCGTGAATGCTCCTGCCCTTGTAGAGGATTTCCAGCGTCTCGCGGTTGTAACGGCGGCCGCCGCAGACATCGCAGAGCACGTGGATGTCGGGCAGAAAGTGCATCTCCACCTTGGTCACGCCGTCGCCCTGGCAGGCCTCGCAGCGCCCGCCCTTGACGTTGAAGCTGAACCGCCCGGGCTGGTAGCCGCGCGAGCGCGCCTCCGGCGTGGCGGCGAACAGTTCCCGGATCGGCGTGAAAATGCCGGTATAGGTGGCCGGGTTGGAGCGCGGTGTGCGGCCGATGGGGCTCTGGTCGATATCGACGCACTTGTCGAGCTGATCGAGGCCCTGGATTTCCCGGTGCGGGGCCGGGTGCAGGTTGGTGGCGCGATTGAGCGCGGTGGCCGCGG
This sequence comes from Pseudomonadales bacterium, assembly GCA_020847115.1. Lineage (GTDB taxonomy): Bacteria > Pseudomonadota > Gammaproteobacteria > Pseudomonadales > Porticoccaceae > JAGPUQ01. The sequence goes on from JADLCO010000128.1 coordinate 825, forward strand.
CCGGAAACAGGGTCTCGTTGATCAGCGTGGAGTTCCCCGAGCCGGAGACGCCGGTGACACAGGTCAGCAGGCCGATGGGGATGGCTGCATCCAGCTCGCGCAGGTTGTTGCCGCTGGCGCCCAGGATGCGCAGCCAGCGCTCCGGTTTGGGGGGCACGCGTCGGGCGGGAATTTCGATGCTGCGGCGGCCGGAGAGGTAGTCGCCGGTCAGCGACTCGGGTGCCTGCACGATGTCGGCGACCTTGCCCTGGGCCACCACGCGGCCGCCGTGGATGCCGGCTCCGGGGCCGATGTCGACAATGTAATCGGCCGCGCGGATCGCCTCTTCGTCATGTTCGACCACGATCACCGTATTGCCCAGATCCCGTAGCCGCACCAGGGTGTTCAGCAGGCGCTCGTTGTCGCGCTGGTGGAGGCCGATGGAGGGCTCGTCGAGGATATACATGACGCCTACCAGGCCGGCGCCGATCTGGCTGGCGAGACGGATGCGCTGCGCCTCGCCGCCCGAGAGGGTGTCGGCACTGCGGTCGAGGGTCAGGTAGTTGAGACCGACATCGACCAGAAAATGCAGGCGGTCGCGGATCTCCTTGAGGATCTTGGCGGCGATCTCGCCGCGCTGGCCGGCGAGTTCGAAGCCCTCGTAGTAAGCAAGCAGTTCGCCGGTGGTCTGGGCGGTGAGTTGGGGCAGCGAACGACCGTCGATGAACACGTGGCGCGCCGCGCGGTTGAGGCGGGCGCCACCGCATTCCGGACAGCGCTGGGTGCCGAGATAGCGCGCCAGTTCCTCGCGCACGCCGGCCGAGTCGGTCTCCCGGTAGCGGCGCTCCATGTTGGGGATGATGCCCTCGAAGCGGTGGGTGCGCTTGAACACCGTGCCGCGCTCGTTGACGTAGTTGAAGGTGATGGGCTCCTCGCCGCTGCCGAACAGGAGCAGTTGCTGGTGGCGCGGTTCCAGTTCGGCGAAGGGGCAGTCGATGCTGAAGCCGTAATGCTCGGCGAGCGAGGTGAGCATGTTGAAATAGAACAGGTTGCGGCGGTCCCAGCCGCGGATCGCGCCCTCGGAAATGCTGGCCTCGGGGTGCTGGATCACCCGGTCGAGATCGAAGAACTGGCGCACCCCGAGGCCGTCGCAGGCCGGGCAGGCGCCGGAGGGGTTGTTGAACGAAAACACCCGCGGTTCGAGTTCATCCAGGCTGTAGTTGCAGATCGGGCAGGCGAAGCGCGCCGACAACAGCCGCTCCGGTTGCTCGCCGTCCAGGAAGCTGACGATGGCGAGTCCCTCCGCGAGGCCGAGCGCGGTCTCGAAGGATTCGCTCAGGCGCAGGCGCAGATCGGGTTTCACCCGCAGCCGGTCCACCACCACCTCGATGCTGTGCTTGCGGTTCTTGGCCAGCTTGGGGGTTTCGTCGAGTTCGTAGACGGTGCCGTCGATGCGCACCCGCACGAAGCCGCGCGCGCGCAATTGTTCGAACAGCTGCTGGTATTCGCCCTTGCGCTCCCGAACCAGGGGCGCGAGCAGCAGCAGCCGGGTGTCCTCGGGCAGCGCCAGCACCTGATCGACCATCTCGGTGATGGTCTGCGCGGCCAGCGGCAGATCGTGGTCCGGGCAGTGTGGCTCGCCGACCCGGGCGTAGAGCAGGCGCAGGTAATCGTAGATCTCGGTGATGGTGCCGACCGTGGAGCGCGGGTTGTGGGAGGTGGATTTCTGCTCGATGGAGATCGCCGGCGACAGGCCCTCGATGTGATCGACGTCGGGCTTTTCCATGATCGACAGAAACTGCCGGGCATAGGCCGACAGGGATTCCACATAGCGCCGCTGACCCTCGGCATAGAGGGTGTCGAAGGCGAGCGAGGACTTGCCGGAGCCGGACAGGCCGGTGATCACGATCAGCCGGTCGCGGGGCAATGTGAGGTCGATGTTCTTGAGGTTGTGGGTGCGGGCGCCGCGAATCCCGATGTGCTTCATTGACAGCCCGGGGGGTCTGCGGGTCGATCGGGCATTGTACAGGCGGGACCAGGCGCCAGTGCGGCGGGTGGCGGCAGTCGGTAAGATGGCCGCTTTCCGCGGGACAGGAGGCGCGCGTGAAAGTGGTTCCCGTGATCATGGCCGGCGGTGCCGGAACGCGACTCTGGCCGCTGTCGCGGCGGCTGTTTCCCAAGCAGTTTCTGCCCTTGGCGGGGGAGCAGTCGATGCTCTTGGCCACTTTGCAGCGACTGGATGGGTTGGATGCCGCGCCGACGCTGCTGGTGTGCAACGAGGAGCACCGTTTCATCGCTGCCGAACAGGCACGGCTGTGGGGCGGCCCCCTGGGGACGGTGCTGCTCGAACCGGTGGCGCGCAACACCGCGCCCGCCGTGGCGCTGGCCGCGCTGCGGGCGCGTGCCGGGGGCGAGGATCCGCTGTTGCTGGTGCTGGCCGCCGATCACCTGCTCGGCGATGTCGATGCGTTTCGGGCCGCGGTCGCCGCCGCCGCGGACCAGGCCGCGCAGGGCCGGCTGGTGACCTTCGGGCTGACGCCGACGGCGCCGGAGACCGGCTATGGCTACATCCGGCGTGGCACGGCGTTGGGCGGTTCGCCGCCGGCCTACGCCGTCGATGCCTTTGTCGAGAAACCGGATGCGGCGACCGCGCGCGGTTATCTGGAGGCCGGTGATTACTACTGGAACAGCGGCATGTTTCTGTTCCGTGCCGGCCGCTATCTGGAAGAGCTGGAGAGATTCCGGCCGGGCGTCCTCGCGGCCTGCGCGCGGGCCGCCGCTGACTGCCGCCAGGATGGCGATTTTCTGCGCGTCGATGCCGCCGCCTTCGCGGCCTGTCCCGCCGAATCCATCGACTACGCGGTGATGGAGCACACCGCTGCCGCCGCGGTGGTGGAGCTGCACAGCCCCTGGAACGATGTCGGCTCCTGGGCCGCGCTGTGGGACGTGGCGGACAAGGACGCGGACGGCAATGTCTGTCGCGGCGACGTGTTGCACGTCGATTCCAGCGGCAACCTGCTGCGCGCCGAGCACCGGCTGCTGGCGGCAGTCGGGCTGCGCGATACCGTGGTGGTGGAAACCAAGGATGCGGTACTGGTGGGGCCCCGCGACCGGCTCGACGGCCTCAAGCAGCTGGTGAGCCAATTGGCCGCCGCAGCGCGGCCCGAGGAAGAAGTCCATCGCCAGGTCTACCGGCCCTGGGGCAGCTACGATTCCGTGGATGCAGGGCACCGTTTTCAGGTCAAGCGCATCCTGGTCCAGCCCGGCGCCAGCCTCTCCACCCAGATGCACCACCACCGCGCCGAACACTGGATCGTGGTCGCCGGTACTGCCAAGGTCACGCTCGACGGGCGCGAGTCCCTGCTCGCCGAGAACGAGTCGATCTACATCCCCATCGGTGCCGTGCACTCCCTCGCCAACCCCGGCAAGCTGCCGCTGGAGATCATCGAGGTGCAGACCGGCGCCTATCTGGGCGAGGACGACATCGTGCGCTTTGCCGACCGCTATGGCCGCAACTGAGGATCGGGCCCGGCGCGTGCTTGCCAGCAGGCCGCTTCCGGTTGGAAGATGCGCGCCCAACGACTGGCGTTGGAGGGCCGGCGGATGACCCTGGGCAGTGACGATTGCTGTTTGCCCACCCGGATCGGTCCGGAAGCGGTCCGCAGCGAGCCCTTCCCCCATCTGGTGGTACCCGATGCCTTGCCGGCGGCGCGCTACGAGGCGCTCGAAGCCGCCTGGCCGACGCTGGAGCAGGTCGCCGGCCCGGGGCCGCTCGACAACAACCGCCTCTACAAGCTGGCGGCGCCGGAGGTGATCGACAACCCGGCCATCGCCGCGCTCTGGCGGGCCTTTTTCGCCTTCCACACCTCTGCGGAGTTCCTGCGCCGGGTGGCCGCGGTCTGGACCGACCACCTCGACCGGGTGCACCCGGATTTCCGCGCCGCCTTCGGTCGGTCGCTGGCGGAACTCCATTCATTGCCGCGGCGGCCGGGCAAGCGCGGCAATGCCGCCAATCGCGGCGCCGACATCATGCTCGACTGCCAGTTCGGCATGAATAGCCCGGTGGTGCAGCCGACCTCGGTGCGCGGGCCCCACCTCGACAACCCGGCCAAGCTGTTCGCCGGGCTGCTGTATTTTCGCGCGCGCGATGACGATTCCACCGGCGGTGATCTGGAGCTGTATCGGCCGCGGGCCGGACAGCGGGTGCGCACTTCGGGCTCGCGGGTGGAACCCGCATCCGTGGAGGTCGCCGCCACCGTTCCCTATGCGCCCAATACGCTGGTGATGTGGCTCAACTCGCCGTTGGCCGTGCACGGGGTTTCGCCCCGTTCGGTGACCGGGATACCCCGGCGCTATGTCAATCTGCTGGGCGAGTGCTACGGGCGGGGCGTATCCTTCACCGACGTGGCCGGCGTGCGGCCGCGCTTCTGGCAATTGGCGCGGCGCTGGCGGCGGTGATCCGCGGCCAGCCTGCAGAGCAGATCACCCCCCGGCAGCGACGCCGCGGCGGCCCGCTGGGGCGGGTTGCCGATTGATTCGTGGCCCGAATTCATCGCAGTAGGCTGGAGGTAGTGCCGTGGACAAGACCCGAGTGACCGTGATTCCGGGCGATGGTATCGGCCCCGACATCGTCGACGTGACCCTGCAAGTGCTCGACCGGCTCGACGTCGGGCTAAGCTACGATTTCGCCCGCGCCGGCCAGGCCGCACTCGACCAGGGGCTCGATCTGATTCCGGAGGAGACGCTGGCCCTGCTGGCGGCCAATCCCGCCGCCCTCAAGGGGCCGATCACCACGCCGATCGGCAAGGGGTTTTCCTCGGTCAACGTCTCCCTGCGGCGGCGCTTCGAGCTGTTCGCCAACGTGCGCCCGACGCTGTCCATCCCCGGCGTGCCGTCGCGCTACAGCGACATCGATCTGATCATCGTGCGCGAGAACATGGAAGGCATCTACTCCGGCCAGGGGCAGACCCTGAGCGCCGACGGCGAGCGCGCCGAGCTGACCAGCGTGGTCACCAGAACCGGCTCCCAACGGGTGCTGCGCTATGCCTACGACATGGCCCGCCGCCTGGGCCGGCGCAAGGTGACCGTGGTCCACAAGGCCAACATCATGAAGAGCACCTCGGGGCTGTTTCTGGAGGTGGCGCGCAACTTGGCGCGCGAGTATCCCGAGCTGACCCACGAGGAATTGATCATCGACAACTGCGCCATGCAGCTGGTGATCAACCCCAACAAATTCGACGTGATCGTCACCACCAACCTGTTCGGTGACATCCTCTCCGACCTCTGCGCCGGCCTGGTGGGCGGCCTGGGGCTCGCGCCCGGCGCCAACATCGGTGCCGACAAGGGCATCTTCGAGGCCGTGCACGGCAGTGCGCCGGACATCGCCGGCCGCAACATCGCCAACCCTACCGCGCTGCTGCTGGCCGCGGCGATGATGCTCGACTATCTCGACCGCAGCGAGGCGGCGCAGCGCCTGCGCGGCGCGATCCGCACGGTGATCGGCGCCGGCCGCGAGCTGACACCGGATCTGGGCGGCTCCGGAACCACCACGGGCTATGCCGCCGCACTGCTGCGGGAGCTGTAAGCCTGCGGGGGGTGCTCGATGCTGGGGCCGGTGGTGCAGCCGGCAGACCAGTTGAGTATCCTTGCGCCCCTCTCCCCGTCGGTGTAGCGCCCGCTGCATGTTCACCGCCCTCGAATTGCGGTCCCTGCTGGGACTGGTGTTTCTCTATGCCACGCGGATGCTCGGGCTGTTCATGGTGCTGCCGGTGCTGGCGCTGCACGCGCCCGATTACGCCGGCGCCACGGCGCTGACCATCGGCCTCAGTCTGGGCGTCTACGGGCTCTCCCAGGGCCTGCTGCAGATACCCTTCGGCCTGGCCTCCGACCACTGGGGCCGCAAGCGCATGATCGGGCTCGGCATCGCACTGTTCGTGGCCGGTTCGGCGGTTGCGGCGAGCGCCAATGACGTCTATTGGCTGATGCTGGGCCGCGCCTTGCAGGGTGCCGGTGCGGTATCCGGAGTGATCATGGCCCTGCTCGCCGACCTGACCCGGGAACAGGTGCGCACCCGTGCGATGGCCGCGGTGGGTGGCAGCATCGGGCTGTCGTTTGCCGTCGCCATGGCGCTCGGGCCGCTGATCGCCGCGCACTGGGGCATGGCCGCGGTGTTCTGGGTGACCGCGGCGCTCGGCGCGCTCGGCTTGCCGGTGCTGCTGGCGATCCCGGCTCCAGCGACGGCCGCCGGCCGCGAACTGGCGCCGGTGCCGGAATTGTTGGGGCGCGTACTGCGCGACCCGGAATTGCTGCGTCTCGACCTGGGCATTTTTGCGCTGCACTTCGCCCAGATGGCGACCTGGGTATCGGTGCCGGTACTGTTGGAGCAGGTGGTCGGGTTTCCGCGCGAGCACCACTGGTATCTGTATCTGGGCACCATGGCCGGCGGCTTCCTGCTGATGATTCCCTTCGTCTGGTACGGTGAGACCCGGCGGCGGTTGAAGCCGGTGTTCGTCGGGGCGGTCGCCCTGCTCGCCGCGGCGGAGCTGGTGATTGCCCGCGCGGGCGCCAGCTTCGCGGTGACCGTGACCGGCCTCCTGCTGTTCTTCACCGCGTTCAATCTCCTGGAGGCGACCCTGCCGTCGCTGGTCAGCAAGCTGTCGCCGGCGGGAATCAAGGGCACTGCGCTCGGCGTCTATTCCACCAGCCAGTTTCTGGGTGCCTTTGCCGGCGGTGCCGCCGGCGGCCTCGCGGCCCAGGCCTTCGGCTGGAGCGGTGTCTTCTGGCTGGCGGCCGGCGCGGCGCTGGTGTGGCTCGCAGTGGCGGGCTCGATGAAGCCGCCGCGGCGCCTGCGCAGTCTGATGGTGGCGGCACCCGAGGGCGCGCCGCGGCACGGCGATCTGGTGGGAGTGGTCCGGGGCGTCGAGGACGTGATCCACATTCCGAGCCGGGGCCTGACCTATATCCAGGTCGACGACGACCTGCTCGACAGCGGCCACCTGGAGCAGTTGCTGGGGCAGCGCCCGGCCTCCTGAGCCGGGCTTGCGACTACGGGTTCGCGGTTGGCGGCAGGGGACCGCAGGGTTACACTTTTCCCCTCAGCATCGGACATCTCGCAAGAGGACCACGGCCATGGCTCGCGGCATCAACAAGGTAATTCTGATCGGCAACTTGGGCGCCGACCCCGAAACCCGCTACCTGCCCAGCGGCGGTGCGGTGACCAATGTGAGACTGGCCACGTCCGAGAGCTGGCGCGACAAGCAGAGCGGCGAGACCAAGGAGCGCACCGAGTGGCATCAGGTGGTGTTCTTCAACAAGCTTGCCGAGATCGCCGGGGAGTACCTCAAGAAGGGCTCCAAGGTCTACGTCGAGGGCTCGCTGCGCACCCGCAAGTGGCAGGGCCAGGACGGCCAGGACCGCTACACCACCGAGATCGTGGCGAGCGAGATGCAGATGCTCGATAGCCGCGGCGCCGGTATGGGCGGTGGCGCCGAGCCGGCGCGGAGCATGCCAGCACGCGCCGCGGCGGGCGCAGCACCCGTGGATGCCGGGATGGAACCTGCCGGATTCGACAATTTCGATGACGACATTCCGTTCTGAGTCGGTTGCCCGCGGCCTCAAAGGGATCACACCATTGACTACCAACCTCACCTGGCACCAGTCCCAGGTATCCAAGGCTGAGCGCGCGCAACTGAAGCACCAGCGGCCCTGCGTGATCTGGTTCACCGGCTTGAGCGGGGCCGGCAAGTCGACGCTGGCCAATGCGCTGGAATGCGCGCTCCACGCCCGTGGCCGCCACTCCTATCTGCTCGACGGCGACAACGTGCGCCATGGGCTCAACCGCGATCTCGGCTTCAGTGACGCCGACCGGGTGGAAAACATCCGCCGCATCGCCGAGGTGGCGAAGCTGTTCGTCGATGCCGGGCTGATCGTGATGACGGCCTTCATCTCGCCGTTTCGCGCCGATCGCCAGCTGGCGCGGGATCTGGTGGCGGCCGGCGAGTTCATCGAGGTGCACGTCGCCACGCCGCTCGCGGTCTGCGAGGAGCGCGACCCCAAGGGGCTCTACCGCAAGGCCAGGGCGGGGCAGATTCCAAACTTCACGGGCATAGACTCGGCCTATGAAGAACCGCTGGCGCCGGAACTGGTGGTGGATACCGCAGCCAATGATCTTGCCGGCTGCGTTGAACTGGTGCTGGCCTACCTGGAGCGCCGCGGCATCATTTGAATCGCTCCAGCACCAGGCAGGCATTGGTGCCTCCGAAGCCGAAGCTGTTCGACATCACCCGCTCCAGCCGGACGCCATCGCGCCGTTGGGTGACGATGTCGGCGCCCTCGACTTCGGGGTCCAGGTGCTCCACGTTCGCCGACGCGGCGATGAAGCCGTGCTCCATCATCAGCAAACTGTAGAGCGCTTCGTGGACGCCGGCGGCGCCGAGCGAGTGGCCGGAGAGTGATTTGGTCGAGCTGATCGGCGGCGTGGTGGCGCCGAACACCTCGCGGATGGCCTGGATTTCCTTGACGTCGCCCACCGGCGTGCTGGTGCCGTGGGTGTTGAGGTAATCGATCGGGCCGGTGACCGTCGCCAGCGCCTGGCGCATGCAGCGCACCGCGCCCTCGCCGGAGGGCGCGACCATGTCGTAGCCGTCGGAAGTGGCGCCGTAACCGACGATCTCGGCGTAGATTCTGGCGCCGCGGGCGAGCGCATGTTCCAGCTCTTCGACCACGAAGCAGCCGCCGCCGCAGGACATCACGAAGCCGTCGCGGTCGCGGTCGTAGGGCCGCGAGGCGCGTTCGGGGGTGTCGTTGAAGTGGGTCGAGAGCGCGCCCATGGCATCGAACATGCTGACCATGGACCAGTGCTCTTCCTCGGCGCCACCGGCAAAGAGGACGTCCTGCTTGCCGAGCTGGATCTGCTCCACCGCTGCGCCGATGCAATGGGCGCTGGTGGCGCAGGCCGA
>JADLCO010000129.1 GCA_020847115.1 Pseudomonadales bacterium
GCGCACACCAGCATCAGCAGGCTGGACTCGGGCAGATGGAAGTTGGTGACCAAGGCGTCCACCACTCGGAACCGGTAGCCTGGATAGATGAACAGCGCGCTTTCCCCGGCGAAAGATTCGATTTCGCCGGAGGCGACCGCGGCGGTCTCCAGGCTGCGCACCGCCGTGGTCCCCACCGCGATCACCCGCCCGCCGGCGGCTCGCGCCGCGGCGATCTGTGCGCACAGCTGCGCACTCACCACGACGCGCTCGGCGTGCATGCGGTGGTCGCGAATGTCGGCGCTGCGCACCGGCCGAAAGGTGCCGGCACCCACGTGGAGCGTGACGAACCCCGTCGCCACGCCGCGCTCGCCGAGCGCATCCAGCAAGGCGCGATCGAAATGCAGTCCGGCGGTGGGCGCCGCCACCGCGCCCGGCTCCCGGGCATAGACGGTCTGATACCGCTCCGCGTCGAGCGCCTCGGCGGCGCGCTCGATATAGGGCGGCAACGGCACTTCACCGATCCGCTCCAGCACCTCCGCCGCGGTGAGCGGCCCCATGAAACGCAGCGCGTAGAGATCGTCCGCCCGCCCGGTCACCGTGGCTGCGATGCCCTGCGCAAAGTGCAGTACGGATCCGGGTCTGGGCGCCTTGCTGGCGCGCAGCTGTGCCAGCGCCTCCCGGGGTTCGGCGAGTAGCCGCTCCACCAGGATCTCGACGCGGCCGCCACTGTCCTTGTGGCCGTGCAGGCGGGCGCGGATCACCTTGGTGTCGTTGAATACCAGGAGATCGTCGCGGCGCAACTGATCGAGCAGCGCGGGAAAGCGCCGGTGGGCGATGGCGCCGCTCGGGCCGTCGAGCACCAGCAGCCGGCTGTCGCCACGCCGCGCCGGGGGGTGGGTCGCGATCAGCTCCCGCGGCAGCTCGTAATGAAACCGGGCGCGATGCATCGCCACTCCGCAAACAGGGCGCGCAAGGGTAGCCGAAAACGCCCCCGCTACCCAAGCCGCCCCGCCCGATCAGAGCAGCGCGGCGGCGAGGCGCTCCATCTCGCGCAGCAGCTCTTCCAGGCGCAGATCCTCGGGCAGCCAGATGGTGACCTGGTCGGCGCCCGCCGCTTCGAAGGCGCGGATGTCGTCGGGGCTGCGCCACTGGCCCTTGCCGCCGAACACCGTCTTGCTGAGTTCGCCGTAGTCGCGCCCGGCGGCCTCGGCGGCACGCTTGAGCTTGTCGACGCCGATGCGGAACTGCTCCACCGACGCCAATACCGGCAGCCAGCCGTCGCCCCATTCGGCGATGCGCTGATAGACCCGCTCGGCGGTGAAGCCGCCCAGCAGCACCGGCGGGTGCGGCCGCCGCGCCGGCTTGGGAAAGCAGCGCACCGGCGGGAAGTCGGCGTACTTGCCGTGGTACTCGGATTCCTCCTGAGTCCATAGCGCCTTCATCGCCAGAATGTAGTCCTTGGTCTGGCCCCAGCGGCGGTCGAAGTCGCCGCCCAGGATTTCGCACTCGGGGCGGTTCCAGCCGGCGCCGATGCCAAGCAGGAAGCGGCCATCGGAAAAATGGTCGAGGGACGCGATCATGTTGGCCGCGAGCAGCGGATTGCGCTCCGGGATCAGCAGGATCCCGGTGCCCAACTCGATGGTACTGGTGACGGCAGCGGCACGGCTCAGCGCGATCAGCGGATCGGGCATCTGCCACAGGTAGTCTGGCGGCGGCTCGCCCGGACGCACGCCGGGATAGGCATCGCTGAACTGTACCGGCAGGATGGTGTGATCGGGCACCCAATAGGAATCGAAGCCCAGCTCCTCGGCGCGCCTGGCGACGATCGCGGGGTCCGCCTCCTTGTTCGGCAAAATGGAAAAAACTCCGACTTTCATGCTGCTCTACCCCCTGGGGAATCGTCCCCTTGCTGTTATAATCGCCGCCCACGCCAGAGTGGTGAAATTGGTAGACACGACGGATTCAAAATCCGTTGGGGTAAAACCCGTGCCGGTTCGAGTCCGGCCTCTGGTACCACCCGCGTTCAGCGCCGCGACTCACCATCGCCGTCATCCTCCGCAACCGCAGCGTCCCGCCAGCGGCGGCGCTCCACCCGGCCGCGCAACGCCCGACGCTGCCGATTCATGATCTCCCGGGCGTGAAACAGGGTCGGCACATCGTGCTGGCGGCGGGTGAGGATCACAGTGATGATCACCTCCTCCAGCGCCACCCAGATGTGGAACAGTACCACCAGCCGGAACAGCCAGGCGACATCCCAAAGCGCCAGCAGGTAATAGCCCGGCGCCATCAGTACCGCCGACAGCTTGGCCGCCCAGGTGTGATACCTGGGCAGTTCGCGGAATTTCAACAGATTGGTGATCACCGGGATCAGATAGAAGCCGATCGCCAGATAGACGAACCAGGCCTCGCGGGCGAACCGCGCCGGCCACAACCACATCAACCCCAGCACCATCACCGCGTAGGTGGTCAGATCACCCCAGCTGTCGAGCTTCACGCCGAGTTCGGTGGTTTGTCCCCAGCGCCGCGCCAGATGGCCGTCGAGCAGATCCGTGAACAAGGCCAGCGCGAGCCAGCCGAGAAAGGCTTCGCGCCAACCGGCATGGGCACACCACAGCAGCCAGGGCGCGAGCGCCAGGCGCGCCGCGCTGAGTGTGTTGGGCAGGTTGAAATTGCCGCTGGCGTCAGCGAGTCGCCGCCCCACGCTACTCCCCTCCCCCGGCAACCCGATCCGCCGCCGCACGCCGCTGGCGCTGGGCCTCGAACAGGCAGATGCCGGCGGCCACCGAGACGTTGAGACTTTCCACCGCACCCTGCCTCGGCAGGCGCACCAGCAGATCACAGGATTCACGGGTCAGCCGGCGCATGCCGCTGTCTTCGGCCCCCATCACCAGCGCCAGCGGGCCGCGCAGGTCGGCATCGTAGAGCACGGTGGCCGCCTCGCCGCCGGTACCCACCACCCAGACGCCAGCGTCGCGCAGCTTGCGCAGCAGGCGCGCCAGGTTGGTGACCACCACATAGGGCACGGTGGCGGCGGCGCCGCTGGCCACCTTCTGGACGCTCGCGGTGATGCCCACCGCGCGGTCGCGGGGCGCAATCACTGCCGCCACGCCGGCGGCGTCGGCCACCCGCAGACAGGCGCCCAGGTTGTGCGGATCGGTGATGCCGTCGAGTACCAGAAACAGCGGCGCGGCGCACTGCGCTACCAACCCGAGCAGGTAGTCCTCATCGCGCAGCGGCCCGGCCATGCAATGGGCGGCCACGCCCTGATGGCGGCCGGGAGCCAGGCGGTCCAGCTCTGCGCGCTCCGCCCACTGCCAGGACACGCCCTGGGTCTCGGCGAGAGCGCGGATCCGGTCGAGGCGCTGATCGCGGCGCTGGCGCGCCAGCCGGATTTCGTGCACCCGCCCCGGATCGGCCTTGAGCAGGCCCATCACCGCGTGCACCCCGTAAACCCATTCGCTGTCGATGTCGGTAGCCATGCGCCACGGATGCCGTGCAAAGCCGGGATTTTACCCGGGCTTGCGAATCATTCTCCGCGCTGCGGCGGCGCGGCCTTGCCGGCGCCCGCGATTACCGCCGCCGGCCCCGGCCCGATCTACCCGTGCGCTCGGCGCCATCTCCCCGGCTCCGATCGCGTCCGGCGGCGCGCTCCCGAGCGGCCGTGCGCCCCTTGGCCGGCGCCGATTTGCGGGCACGCTCGCCGCCACTCGGCGGCGCGGGCCGCGCCGATTCCGCATCGCCCTCGCCGCGACGCCCGCGCCTGGCGGTGGCCACCGCGTCGATCAATTCGAAGTCGACCTTGCGCTCGTCGAGATCGACCCGCGCCACCTGGACCTCGAGCCGATCGCCGAGCCGGAACGCGCGCCGGGTGCGCTCGCCCACCAGGCGATGGTGGGCCGGCTCGTGGTGATAGTAGTCCTTGGGCAGGTTGGTGATGTGCACCAGCCCCTCCACATAGAGCTCCTCCAGTTCCACGAACAGGCCGAAGGAGGTCACTCCCACCACGACGCCCCGAAAGCGGTCGCCGACGTGTTCGAGCAGGTACTCACACTTCAGCCAGTGCACCACGCTGCGGGTGGCCTCGTCGGCGCGGCGTTCGGTCAGCGAGCACTGGACCCCCGCAGCATCCATGGCGCCGGCATCATAGGGATAGCACTGCCGCACATCGACGCGCGGCGCCTCCGGGTGGCGCCGCAGATTGCGGTTGCGCCCGTTGCCGCGCAGCAGCGCGCGGATCGCCCGGTGCACGAGCAGGTCCGGGTAGCGCCGGATCGGCGAGGTGAAATGCGTATAGGCCGGATAGTTGAGCCCGAAGTGGCCAAGATTGTCCGGTTGATAGCGCGCCTGACTCATGGCACGCAGCATCACCGACTGGATGATGGCGGCGTCGGGGCGGCCAACGATCTCGCGCAGCACGGACTGAAAATCCTCGGGAGTAGGTTCGTCGCCGCCCGGCAGGCCCAGCCCCAGTTCGCCGAGGAATTCGCGCAGATTGGCCAGTTTCTCCAGCGGCGGACCCTCGTGCACCCGATACAGCACGGGCAGCTTGCTGCGCTCGAGCAGCCGCGCCGCGCAGACGTTGGCGGCGAGCATGCAGTCCTCGATGAGGCGATGGGCGTCGGTGCGTTCGCTGGGCACGATGCGCTCGATCTTGCGCTCGGCGTCGAACAGGATCCGGGTTTCGCCGGTTTCGAAATCGATCGCCCCGCGCCGCTCCCGTGCGCCCCGTAGGGCGCCATAGAGGTCCTGGAGATCGTCGATGTGGGCGACCAGATTCCGAAACTGGTCGCGCACTGCACTGTCCGGCTGACCGCGTTGCGCCATCATCGCCGCCACCTGGGTGTAGGTGAGTCGCGCCCGCGAGTGCATCACCGCCTCGTAGAACTCGAAGGCCGTGACCTCCCCCTGGCGGTCGACGCGCAACTCGCACACCAGACACAGGCGATCGACCTCGGGATTCAGCGAACACAGGCCGTTGGACAGCGCCTCCGGCAGCATCGGCACCACATGTCCCGGGAAATACACCGAATTGCCCCGCTGCCAGGCCTCCTGGTCGAGCGCCGACCCGAGGGTCACATAGTGGGCGACATCGGCGATTGCCACCCACAGCCGCCAGCC
>JADLCO010000130.1 GCA_020847115.1 Pseudomonadales bacterium
CGAGGTGATGGCGCCGCAGCCCGAGATCGAGCGCTATCTGAACCACGTCACCGACCGCTTCGATCTGCGCAAGCTGATCAAATTCGGCACCAAGGTCACCGACGCCCTCTACGACGAAAAGACCAACCTGTGGACGGTGAAGACCGACCAGGGCGACACCTACACCACCACCTACTGCATCCTGGCGACCGGCTGTCTGAACGAACCCAACTACCCGGGCTTCAAGAACGCCGACTCCTTCCAGGGCGAGGTCTACCACACCGCCAAGTGGCCGGCGGGGGGCGTCGACCTCACCGGCAAGCGCGTCGCCATCGTGGGCTGCGGCTCCTCCGGCGTGCAGGCGATCCCCGAGATCGCCAAGCAGGCCAAGCAGCTGATCGCCTTCCAGCGCAGCCCGGTATACACCTTCCCGGCCCGCAACGCGCCGATGAAACCGGAGTTTCTCGCCCAGGCGAAGAAGGACTACGCAGAAATCCGCGAGCGTCAGCGTGCCAACGAAATGGGCATAGCGAACTACAACGGTCCGAAGAAGCCCGTCGATCCCAATGCGCCGGAAAAGCCCAAGCCCAGCAAGAAAATCCTGGAACTCACTCCGGAGCAGCGCAAGGCCGAGATCAAGCAGTTCGGCATCAATGTGCTGTCAGGCTATGTGGATACCTACTTCAACCCCGAGGCCAATGAGATCGCCTGCCAGCTCTATCGTGAATATCTGCACGAAATGCTCGGCAACCCACAGAAGGCCGATGCCCTGTCGCCCAAGAACTACCCGCTGCACTGCAAGCGGCCGGTAATCGATACCAATTACTACGAGACCTTCAAGCAGGATCATGTGTCCATCGTCGATCTGCGCGAAACCCCGGTGGTGGAAGTGACGCCCAAGGGCCTGCGCACCACGGCGGCCGAGTACGAGTTCGACGTGCTGATCTATGCCACCGGCTTCGACGCCATGACCGGCACCATCATGCGCATGAACATCCGCGGCCGGAACGGCCAGTTGCTGGCCGACAAATGGAAAAACGGCCCGCGCATGTACATGGGCTTGCAGGCGGTCGGTTTCCCCAACTTCTTCACGGTCACCGGACCGGGCAGCCCGTCGGTGGTGAGCAACGTGCTGCACTCCATCGAGCAGCACGTGGAGTGGATCGACAACTGCATCGCCTACCTGCGCAAGAACCACATCAAGACCATCGAGCCCGAGCAGGCGGCCGAGGACGCCTGGGTTCAGCACGTCAACGAAGCCGGCAAGGGCTCGATGATGACGGCACCGAGCTGCAACTCCTGGTACCTGGGCTCCAACGTCGAAGGCAAGCCCCAGGGCATCATGCCCTACCTGGGCGGCACCAAGACCTATCGCCAGAAGTGCGAGGAGGTCGTGAGCGAAGGCTACAAGGGCTTCGCCCTGGCGAGCTGATCACGCCCACGCAGGGCAACATCGCTCGCGCAGAAGCACCGTCGGCCCGACGCCGGCGGTGCTTTTTTCATTTTCGCGCTTTGCTTTGCCGGTCATTTCTGGTTTGGTTGTCGTCGGAAAACCAATAATCGCTGACGGGGGCAATCCATGAATATCGGCTTTATCGGCGTCGGCAACATGGGTTGTCCCATGTGCCGCAACATTCTGAACAAAGGCGATCACCGGGTAACTGTCTTCGACTTGAACCCGGACGCAGTGGCACGCTGTACAGCCCAGGGCGCCAGCGCCGGCGACTCGCCCCGCGCCGCCGCCGCGGGTGCGGATTTGGTGCTGACCTCGCTACCCCACCCGCGCGATGTGGAGGCGGTGGTGCTCGGGCCGGAGGGGGTTCTGGAATCACTCAAACCCGGCGCGGTGTACTGCGATCTCAGCACCAACTCCCCGCTCACCGTGCGCAAGCTGGCGGCGGCGCTCGCCGAACGCGGCGTGGCGATGCTGGACGCGCCGGTGAGCGGAGGCGTGGTCGCCGCCGACAAGGGCACGCTCGCGGTGATGGTGGGCGGCGCGCGGGATACCTTCGATCGAATCCTGCCGGTGTTGCAGTGTCTGGGCGAAAACATCGTCTATTGCGGTGACACGGGCACCGGCTGCGTGGCCAAGCTGTGCAACAACCTGATCGCCTTCTGCAACATGGCGGCGAGCGCCGAGGGCCTGATGCTCGGGGTGGCCGCCGGCATCGACCTCGAGGTGCTCAACCAGGTGATCCGCAACAGCAGCGGCAACAGCATGACCTTCCGCGCCACCGCGAAAAATGCACTGTCCGGCGACTGGACGCCGAGCTTCGCGCTGGATCTGGCCTACAAGGACATGCATCTGGCACTGGAACTCGCCGACGAATTGGGCATTCCCCTGTCCCTCGGCTCGACGGTGCACAACCTGATGCGCATGGCCCGCGGGCTGGGTTACGGCCGGAGCGACGCCACCGCGATCCTGCGGGTGTACGAGGACACCCTGGGGAGGCCCCTGAAGCCGGCGGGCTGAAGCGCGAAGTCCTTGCCGTTGCCGGATGCGCCTTCGGCTTATCCGGCCTGCGATGAACGCCGCCGCAACGCGTAGGCCGGGTAAGCGCAGCGCACCCGGCGTGACGGCTTGCGGCGATTTGACGACGAGAAAACCCTACGGCGGCCGGCGCAGTTTTTACTCCACCGGCCAAACCTCGCCGAGCACCCGAAACGCGCTGGCCGCTACCGGCCAGCCGGCATAGTGCGCGGCGTGGATGATCATGGCCTCGAGCTGTTCCCGCGGCAGCCCGAGGTTGCGGGCACCGGGAAAGTGGATGCGCTGCTCGGCCTCGCGATTGAGCGCCACCAGGATGGTGCAGGTGATCAGCGAGCGCTGCTGGAGCGTCAGCTCCTCGCCCTGCCAGACATCGCCGAACAGGTGCTCCATGGTGTAGCGGGTGAATTTCTCCGGCAGCGCGGCGCGCGCCGCCTGGGCCGGCCGCTCCTGGCCTTCGGTCAGCTTCTTGAACAGGGCGATGCCCTGCTGGCGCTTGGCGTCATCGGTCACGGTCGGTTCTCCATCAGTTCAACAGGGGACGGGCTCAGCGGGATTTCGCGGCGGCCATGCGCGTGGCGTCGGTGACCAGAATGCCCTCCTGTTCCAGCGCGCGAACTTTCGCCTCATCGAATCCCAGATAGTCGCGCAGTACCTCGGCATTGTGCTCGCCGCGCTGCGGGGCGCGCAAATCCAGGGGTTCGGGAAAATCGGAAAAGCGGAACGGAAAGCCCGGCGCTGCAAATTCACCGAACTGGTCGTCGCGCAGGGTGCGCACCGTGCCCCGGGCGCGGTGGTGCGGGTGCGCGATGGTCTGGCCGATGTCCAGCACCGGTGCATGGGGCACGCGGTGTGCGTCGAGCTTGGCGAGCGCGGCAGCGGTGGTGTCGTGGCCGGCGATCCAGCCCTCCACCAGCGCAATCAGTTCTTCCCGGCGCCGCGCTCGATCGAGGTTGTCCTTGTAGTCCGGATGCCGGGCGAGCTCCTCGCGCCCCATGGCCGCGCACAGTTGCCGCCACTGGCGGTTGGTGACGCAGGCGATGGCGACGTATTCGTCTTCGCCCTTGCCGCGAAAGATTCCAAGCGGCGCGCCGGCGCCCAGGTGGGAGCCGGTGCGCTTGGGATTGATGCGGCCACCCGAGGCGCTGTGGAGCTGCACATTGAGGTCGTGGCAGTGGTAGTAGCTGTCCAGCAGCGAGATGTCGAGGTGCTGGCCGCGGCCGGTCCGCTCCCGGTAGAGGAGCGCGCAGGCGATGGCGCCGAGACCGTGAACCCCGGTCATCACATCGCCGATGCCGAGCCCGGGCAGCGACGGCGGCCGGTCCGGCTCGCCGATCACATGGGTCACCCCGGCAAAGGCCTGGGCGATGAAATCATAGCCCGGGCGGTCGGCCAGCGGCCCGGTCTGGCCGAAGGCTGAGATCGAGCACATCACCAGCCGGGGATTGATGGCCGCGAGCGTTTCGTAGTCGAGCCCCATGCGCCCGATCGCACCGGGCGCGAAGTTCTCCACCAGCACGTCCATCTGCTCCACCAGCTCCTTGACGATGGCGAGCCCGCGCGGCGTCTTGACGTCGATGAACAGGCTCTTCTTGCCGCGGTTCTGTTGGACGTAGAACGCACTGCGGCCATTGCGCACCGTGGGAAAGGCGTGGGTCATGTCGCCCACCGGGGGGATCTCGACTTTGATCACCTCGGCGCCCATCTCCACCAGCAACCGGGTCGCGGTCGGCCCCGCGAGCGCGTGGGTGAAGTCGAGCACCCGGTAGCCGTCGAGCACATGCTTGAGTGGCGTGTCGGTCATGCGCACCTCCCGGCCGCTCGGGCCCTGTGCGTTGTTATCGTTTTTCGGGCGCAGCTCCCGCCAACCTCGGCGGCGGGATTCGGCTGGCCATCAGCCCGCCGGCAGCGGCCCGCGATGCGCGACTGCCCCGGCGAGCTGTCGCAACAGTGGCGCGCAGGCATCAAAGGCAGCCGCATCGCCGCGCACGTCCAGCGCCACGCTGCCATCGCGGGCATTGCCGACTCCGCCCGTCATTGCGGCGTGCAGCACCCGCACGCCCCGTGCATCGCCCGCAGCCGCCAGTTTGGCGAGGGTGGTGTCGTCGTTGGCACCCAGATCGATGTAGCAGGTGCCGGCCTTCATGCCCGCCAGCACGCCCTGATCGCCGAGCATCACTGCCGCCACCTCCGCCGGGCCCGGGAGTGCGGTGAACACCACCTCGGCTTCGCTGCCCAGCTTGGCTAGGTCATCGCGCCAGCGGGCGCCCTGGATCTCCAGATTGCTCTGCAACTCGCGTGCGAGATCGTTGATGAACAGCTGATGACCCGCCTTGATGAGGTTCACGGCGATGGCATTGCCCATGTTGCCGAGCCCCACAAACCCGATTTTCATATCCGCCCCGATGATTTTTATTGTCCTGGCCCAGTAAAAACCCAAGCGTCGGCGCTGGCAAGACCCAGGCCCCGACCGGGCGGCGATCGCGCCGCCGCGGTTGGCGACCGCAAGGACGCCGGCGGTACAGCGGGCAGCCATCGTCAGCAACCGCCGCTGCGGACGGCCCGCCCGGCGTCCGCGCTCAGAGGTTGGCTATCACCTGGTCGGCGAACTCGTTGAGCCCGCGGCGGATGCCCTCGGCATCGAAGGCGGGCGGATTGAGCATCATGCGGCTCGCGCCGACTTCCTCGTACTGGCGCACGCGGCCCAGGTCGGGCAGCCCGGCGGCCACGGTCAGCTCGATCTCGGCCGGGTTGCGGCCGATCTTGGCGCACTCGTCGCGCATCGCATCGAGCAGCCCCGGCAGCGTTTTGAGGCTGCCCGACGCCGGATAGAAGCCGTCGCCGACCCGTGCCGCGCGCCGCGCCGCGCCCTCCACATTGCCGCCCACCACGATGGGCACGCCGGGCTTTTGCACCGGCTTGGGATTGGAATTCTGCGGCCCCCAATTGAAGTATTGGCCGTTGAACGCCTCGGGTTCGCCCTTCCACAGGGAACGGATGGCGCGGATCGACTCCTCGGTGCGCGGCCCGCGCTCGGCGAAGGGAATGCCGACGGTCTCCATTTCCTCGCGCAGCCAGCCGATGCCCACGCCCATGATGGCGCGGCCGCGCGACAGCACGTCGAGGCTCGCCCATTCCTTGGCGACGTAGAGCGGGTTGCGCTGCGGCAGGATCATGATGCCGGTGGCGAGCTTCAGCCGCTTCGTCATGCCCGCCGCGTAGGACAGGGCCACGATGGGATCGGGGATGGGCGCGCGCTCGCCGCCGGGAAAGGCGCCGTCCTTGCTGTAGGGATACTTGGTCTTGAAGCCGGCCGGCAGCACCACGTGCTCGACCGCCCAGATGGATTCGATGCCGACTTCGTCGGCGGTGCGCACCAGGGTCTCGAACAGTTCCGGATTGGCGAGCGGACCCGCGGTAGCGAAGGCGATGCCGAATTTCATGGGGAGGTCTCCTGGGGCTGGAATTGTTGCCGATGGTTGCGGCCGATTGTGGTGCATCGACCGCGCCCTGAACAAGCGCCGCAGGCGCAGCGCAGCGCAGCGCTCCGCTCAGAACTCGCCGTCGTCGAGCACGCGCAGCGGCATTACGTCGCTGCCGCTGCGGATCACCGGCGAGCGGTCGGCGCGCAGGCAGGTGCCGGCGTGCCAACCGCCCGCGGTGAAGGTACAGACCTGGACGAACCGGTCGTCGAAGCGGGGCAGCGGCCACCAGGCCTGATAGACCTGATCCTGGTGCTCGAAGCGGCCGCCGGTGGCATCGATCACCTCCTGCCGCGCATCGTGGATGCGGACATTGCTGCCACAGCGGCCAGCGATGGGCTTCGCCACATGGCCCCCGGCGGCGAGGCTGTCGGTGAGTTCGAACTGGGATTCGAGCAGATAGCGGCAATCCGGAAACAGCGACCAGAGCACGGTGAGGATGGCCTTGTTGCTGGGGATCAGGGTCCACAGCGGTTCGAACACCATGACGTTCTCGCGCAGCAGCACATCGACCAGCCGTGGCGGTTCCCTGCGCACCTGATCGAAGCGGTATTCGTGGAGCTTGCGCTCGTCCTCCTCGCACTCGGCGCGGATCTGGTCGAGCGCGGTCTCCCAGGCCCAGGTCTTCCACACCCA